>NZ_JBRRDW010000089.1:0-8247 GCF_056759895.1 Stenotrophomonas sp. STEN038 | reverse complement strand
CCTACAAACGGGGCAGGCTGCTGGTAAGGCCCCTGCCGAGCATGGCTCGGCACTACAGCGGGTTTGGCTTTTGTAGGAGCGGCGTAAGCCGCGAAGCCGCAGGTCTGTCAGCTTGCGGGCAAGTAGGTGATCTCGGCATCGCCAGCTTCGCGGCTTATGCCGTTCCCACAAGCGGAGCGGGGTGCTGGTGAGCCCCTGCCGAGCATGGCTCGGCACTACTGGTGGAACGATGGCCTTGGTTGACAAGGGTTTGGATCGGATTGCGAACTTGTTGTAAATAGTTCTTGCATCGTTATTGAGAATCATTATCATCAACTCCGTCCCCAGCACGGAATCACGATGATGTCGGCCCAGCCCGTTATGCTTCGCCCCCGCACCCTCCACCTGCCGCAGCGCCCGGTCCAGTTGTTGCCGGTCGATGGCGTTGTCGATAGCGGCGCCCTGCTCAAGGGCCAACGCGAGATCGTGATCCAGCATGGCGATAAGTTCTATCGCCTGCGGCACACCAGCAACGACAAGCTGATCCTCACCAAATAAGTCGCTGCACGGCCGCGTTCGCCGTAGCCAGCGTTGGCGCGCTTGGCTTCCAGGAACGCACAGCTCTCTCCCCCCTTGACTGCAGTCTGGTTGCTCCGGCAACCGGGCTGTCTGTCAGGGGTTTTGTTCACTCCAAGATTCCAGGCCTCCATGATCCGTCCAACTGTCTTGACTGCTGCCCTATGGGCGGTGCTGTCTCCCGCGCGTGCCGAGAACGTCGCCACGCCTGCCGTGCATGAATTCGACCGCGTGCAGGTCACCGCTACCCGCACCGAGCGTGCGGTCAGTGATGTCGCCGCCACGGTCGATGTGATTGATCGCGAGCAGCTGGACAAGCAGTTGGCCAACGACATCGCCGACCTGGTGCGCTACGAGCCGGGCGTGTCGGTCACCCGCAGCGCTACCCGTTTCGGCCTGGGTGGTTTCCGCATCCGCGGCCTGGACGCCAACCGGGTGCTGATCCAGACCGACGGCATCGCCATGCCGAAGAGCTTCAATATCGGCAGCTTCGCCAACAGCAACCGCAACTTCACCGATCTGGAAACGCTCAAGCGTGTGGAAATCGTGCGCGGCCCGGCCAGCTCGCTGTACGGCTCCGATGCACTCGGTGGCGTGGTGGCCTTCGTCACCAAGGACCCGGCGGACTACCTCAAGGACGGCAAGGACAGCTATGTCGGCCTGAAGTTTGGCTATGACGGTGAGTGGAAGGGCCTGCTGGCCGGTGCAACCGCTGCTTGGGGCGGTGAACATTGGAGCGGCATGGTCAACGTCAACCATCATCAGGGTCAGGAGACCGGAAACAAGGGTGATGTGCGCAGCATGGACTACACCCGCACCGCGCCGAATCCACAGGAACGCGATGGCCGCAGCGTGCTGGCCAAGCTGGTCTATGCGCCGGATGAAAGCCAGCGCTTCCGCCTGACCGTTGAAGGTAACGAGGACAGCACCGATACCGACGTGTTCTCCTCGGTCAACGACAAGCACCCGGTTGCGGCCTCGCGCACCACCACCAGCATGAAGGCGCATGACACGCAGAGCCGTACCCGGCTGTCCTTCGCCCATGAAATGGATGCGCTGGATGCTGCGTTCGCCGATAGCCTGAACTGGCAGATCTACAGCCAGAACAGCGAAACCAAGCAGGTCACCGACGAAGGCCGGACCAATGGCAGCCGCCGTCATCGCGCCTTCCATTTCGACCAGCGCGTCTACGGTGCGCAGGTGCAATTCAACAAGGCGCTGGAGACCGGCTCGGTCACGCATGCGCTGACCTGGGGCTTCGATGGCGCGGTCACCGACATCCGCCAGAAGCGCGATGGTTACCAGGTTCTGGCCAACGGCACGATCAGCTCCAACATCTCGCCTGACAACTTCCCGGTGCGCGATTTCCCGATCAGCAAGACCACCGAACTCGGCCTCTACGTACAGGACGAAATGCGCCTGGCCGATGGCCGCCTGTCAGTTGTGCCGGGCCTTCGCGTTGACCATTACCGGCTCAAGCCCGAACTGGACACGATCTTCAGGGAAGACAATCCGAACATGGCGGTGGCCTCGCTGACCAAGACCAGCGTATCGCCGAAGCTGGGCGTGGTGTGGCGCTTCGATGACCAGTGGTCGGTGTTTGCTGGCTACGCGCATGGCTTCCGTTCGCCGCCGTACAACGATGTCAATCTTGGCTTCACCAATCTGACCTTTAATTACACCGCCATCCCCAATCCCGACCTGAAGCCGGAAACCAGCAATGGTGTGGAGCTGGGCGTGCGCTATGTCAGCCCGGTCGCTTACATGAGCGTCAGCGGCTACTGGAACGACTATCGCGATTTCATCGAATCGCAGCGCTATGTCGGCGTCAATGCACAGGGTCTGATGGTGTTCCAGTCGCAGAACATCGCTGATGCCCGCATCTATGGTGCCGAGCTGAAGGCTGGTGTCGATTTCGGCCAGGTCAGTGATGCGCTGAAGGGCTGGGGCCTGCGCAGCGCGGTGGCATGGGCGCATGGACAGAACCGTACCGCGGATACGCCGCTGGACTCGGTGGACCCACTGCGTGGCACCGTCGGCCTGATGTACGACCGCGACGATTGGGGCGTTGAACTGGCTGGCACCTTTGCCCGCCGCAAGGACCGCGTCGCCGTAGCCACGGCGTATCGCCCGGCCGGTTATGGGGTGATGGACCTGATCGCGCACTGGGAGTTCGCACCGGGTGCCAAGTTCAATGTCGGCGTGTTCAACCTGACCGATCGCAACTACATCGACTGGTCCAGCATCACCTCGACGCTGGCTGGCAGCAGCAGCGTGATTGATCGCTTCAGCAATCCGGGGCGCACCGTTTCGGCCAGCGTCTCTGTGTCCTGGTAAACAACAACGTTAGCGGTTCCTCCAGGAGCCGGCGAAGGATCGCATCGTGGCCATGGATGGCCATCCCTTCCATTCGCACAAGGAAAACCCATGAAGCTGCTTTCCGCCAGCCTGCCGTTGCTGTTTTTTGTCAGCACCGCCGCCAGCGCCGCCACTGCTGATATCGCCCGTGACCACGACAGCATCCTGAAGATGCAGGGTGAGTACACGGTGGACTTCGCCTTCGATGAAACCGTGCTGCTCAAGCCCGGTTACGAGCGTGCGTCGGCGATGCGCAGCGGTGGTGACGAAGTGGTGATCGTGGTTGAAGACAGCTCGCGGCGCATCGTGCTGCAGCACCTGCTGGTGGACACCAAGAGCGGCCATGTCACCAAGCACTGGCGCCAGGACTGGGTCTATGAAGCGCCGCAGCGTTTCGAGTTCACTGCAGACCAGACCTGGACGGTGCGCGCCATTCCGGCCGCCTTGAACCAGGGTGCGTGGACGCAGTGCGTCTACGAAGTCAGCGATGCGCCGCGCTATTGCGGCACCGGCCGTTGGAGTTACAACAACAATGTGCCGACCTGGACCAGCGACCTGAGCTGGCGGCCGTTGCCGCGCCGCGAGTACACCAAGCGCAGCGACTACAACGCGCTGGCAGTGGTGAACCAGCACACGCTCACCCCGAACGGCTGGACCCATGAGCAGTTCAACACCAAGGTGCAGCGCAATGCGGACGGCAGCCAGGTAGAGATCGCGCGCGAGTTCGGTTTCAACGACTACATCAAGACCACCGAAGTGGACTTCACCCCGGCGCGTACGTACTGGGCCGCCACCGCGCCGTTCTGGGCGCAGGTGCGCCAGCGTTGGGATGGCTTCCTTGGCAAGGCACCGGGCGTGCACCTGAAGACCAAGCTCGATGGCATGGCGATGATCATGCCGCTGTTCCAGCAGGCCGAGGAAATCCAGGGTGGCGCGGCAGTGGATACCGGCAAGATCGATGCGGTGTTCGCGAAGTACGTGGAAGCGGCCAAGTAAGTTGGCTTTGTTCGGCCTTTTTCTGATCTTGTGGGAGCGGCATCAGCCGCGAAGCTACCGCAACATCAAGGGCCAGGAGCTGACCCCTCCCCAACCCTCCCCTTGGCTTCGCCAACGGGAGGGAGCAGAGCTGTAGGAGCGGCGTCAGCCGCGAAGCTGATGCTCCATCAGGTCACCGGTATAACCGTTGCTTCATTGGCACCAGCTTCGCGGCTGACGCCGCTCCTACATGCTTCCGGCTTATTCCTTGAACATCAACAACGCGGCCACCACGATCAGCGCGAACGCCGCCCAGTGGTTCCACTTCAGCGGTTGTCCCAGGTAGGTGGCAGAGAACACCGCGAATACCACCAAGGTAATCACTTCCTGCATGCCCTTGAGCTGCGGCGCCGAATACACCGCGCTGCCCATGCGGTTGCCCGGCACCTGCAGGCAGTACTCGAAAAAGGCGATGCCCCAGCTGACCAGGATCACCGTCATCAACGGGGCGGTCTTGAACTTCAGGTGGCCATACCATGCGATGGTCATGAATACGTTGCTGGCAACCAGCAGCAGTACCGGGTAGAGGTAGGCGGTAAAGGAGGGGGCGGCCATATCCAGTTTCATCAAGGCGGGTCGCTAGCATAGGGTGCGGATGGGCAAACGCTTATCCGCACCGAATAAGTTTCAAGTGATACCAGTGGCGGCGTAAAGCCGTCTTCACACGGAATCCACCAGGAGTGCGGCATCTTTCACAAAGCTGAAGACTAAGGAGGCTCCATGCGACAGACCAAGGAATCGTCCGGGCTGGTACTGGTTGTCGAAGACAACCGCAACATCTCCGAGATGATTGGCGAATATCTGGAAGGCAAGGGTTTCGAGGTGGACTACGCAGCCGATGGCCTGGACGGCTACCGGTTGGCCGCTGAGAACAGTTACGACGTGGTGGTGCTGGATCTGATGCTGCCGCGACTGGACGGCATCGAGGTTTGCCGCCGCCTGCGCAATGAAGCACGCAAGTCCACGCCGGTGCTGATGCTGACCGCACGCGACACGCTGGACGACAAGCTCACTGGGTTGGGCTACGGCGCTGACGATTACCTGACCAAACCATTCGCGATCCAGGAGCTGGAAGCGCGCCTGCGTGCGTTGATCCGCCGTGAGCGCCGTCAGGTCGGTGCCGAGGTACTGAAGGTCGCCGACCTGGTGCTGGACCCGGTCAGCATGCGTGCTACCCGCGCTGGCAGCGAACTGCAGCTGTCGCCGATTGGCCTGCGCCTGCTCACCATCCTGATGCGCGAATCACCACGCGTGGTGACCCGCCAGGAAATCGAGCGCGAGATCTGGGGCAATGGCTTGCCCGATTCAGACACGCTGCGCAGCCATCTCTACAACCTGCGCAAGATCATCGACAAGCCGTTCGACCGGCCGTTGCTGCATACCGTGCAGAGTGCCGGTTACCGGATTGCCGACATCGGCCAGTCAATGGGCTGATCTGCAGGGGGCGTGTACTGGCACCTGTGGTTTGAAGAACCGCCGCAGAACATGAGTTGCGGCGGTTTTTTTTAGCCGGATGATTCTGCGGCGGAGCCAGTCCGTTTCATATAATCACGCGGGCTTCTAGGGGGGGCGCATGTCGTACGGGTTACCGCGGAAGATCAGAATAGCGTTCATCCTGCAGGCGTTGCTGGCGAGTCTGGCGGTGCTGCTTGGCGGCTATCTGATGGCCCTGGTGGTCAAGTACGGCCTGATCAACGCAGTCCTGCAGAGTGAGGCGCAGTACTACTGGCAGCAAAGCGCGCAGGTGGAAGACCTGGCGCCGCCCAATACGCTGCGCATCCGCGGTTACCTGCAGCCAGCAGGGCAAGCCGGCGCGAAGGTACCCGCGCAGCTGCGAGCATTGGCACCGGGGTTTCATGAGCTGGAGTCTTCCGATCAGCTGGTGCTGGTGGACCAGCAGCCGGAGGGGCGGCTGTACCTGGTATTCCAGCGTTCGATTGTGCACCGCGCGGCCGTATGGGGAGGGGGGCTGTTGATCCTGTTGGCCATCCACGCAACGTCGTGGCTGACCTATCGCGCCTCATCGCGGCTGGTTGCGCCGGTCAGCTGGCTGGCACGACGGGTATCGCTGTGGGATCCACGCCACCCAGATGCCAAGGAGCTGGCGCCGGAGCGCTTGCCGCCGGAGGTGCAGGGCGAGACCCGACAGTTGGCGCTGGCCCTGCATGACATGGCGGGCAAGGTTGCCGATCACGTGGCACGTGAGCGCAACTTCACCCGTGATGCCAGCCATGAGCTGCGTACGCCGCTGACCGTGATCCGCATGGCCAGCGACATGGCCTTGGCCGATTCCGGGCTGACCCCGCGCCTGCAGCGCATCCAGCGTGCGGGCCGCGACATGGAGGCGGTGATCGATGCCTTCCTGCTGCTGGCCCGCGAGGTGGATGTGGAGCCGCAGTCGGAGCTGTTCGATGTCGGCGAAGTGGTGCGCTACGAGGCCGCCAACGTTGAAGAGCTGTTGCAGGGCAAGCCGGTCCAGCTGCGGGTGCTGGTGGAAGGCAGCCAGATGCTGATGGCACCACCGCGGGTGATGCACGTGGTGGTGGCCAATCTGTTGCGCAATGCCTGCCTGTATACCGATGTGGGCGAGGTCGAGGTGCGGGTGATGCCGGGCCAGGTGGTCGTCCGCGATACCGGTATCGGCATGAGCAGCGAGGCGCTTGCGCGGATCTTCGACCCCTTCTTCCGGGCCGATGGCGGTCGCCAGCTGGGTGTCGGGCTGGGCCTGCCGATCGTGCGCCGGCTGTGTGAGCGCTGCGGCTGGCGTATCGAGCTGGACAGCCGTGAAGGGCAGGGCACTACCGCTACCCTGCTGTACCGCTGAGACGCGGTTTTGCGGCGTCGCCGGTAAGCAATGACCAGATGTGGCAAAATTGGCGGCTAATCTCACGCTACCGGTGTCATTCCCATGAGCGGTTGTTCCGCCTCCATCGTTGTGCTCAGCCGCAGCGCGGCAACTGGCAAGGTGTCGCATGGCTGATCAGATCGGGCATATGCCGCGTGGCCCGGGGCGAATCCTGAAGGCCGCCAAGTGGTCCTGGCAGGGGCTTTGCGCTGCCTGGATGCACGAGTCCTCGTTCCGGCTGGAAGTCTGCCTGTTCGTGGTGCTGGCGCCGTTGGCGTTGTGGCTGGGCCAGGGCCCGGTGGAGCAGGTGCTGATGATCGGCTCGATGCTGCTGGTGATCGCCATGGAGCTGGCCAACTCGGCCATCGAGGCGGTGATCGAGCGCTACGGTCCGGAGTACCACGTGCTGGCTGGCCGCGCCAAGGACATGGGCTCGGCGGCGGTATTCGTGCTGATGATGAACGTGCTGCTGTGCTGGGGCCTGATCCTGCTGCCGCGCGTTTTCTGACAAGTCAGCCGCCGGGTGGCGCTGACGCAATGGTGTTATTGAAGGATTGTTCACATGTCTCTTGAGTTTCTAGCCGACCCGAACGTATGGGTCACCCTGTTCATGCTCAGCGCACTGGAAATCGTGCTCGGTATCGACAACCTGGTCTTCATCTCCATCGCGGTCGGGCGCCTGCCCGAACAGAAGCGCCCGCTGGCACGTCGCGTCGGTATCGCGGTGGCCTGTATCACCCGCATCCTGCTGCTGATCTCGCTGGCCTACCTGGCGCATATGGAGAGCAACCTGTTCAACGTGGCCGGGATGGGTATCGCCATCCGCGACCTGGTGCTGATCGTGGGTGGCCTGTTCCTGCTCTACAAGGGCGGCAAGGAAATCCGTGAGCTGGTCACCGGTGGCGAAGACGAAGACCCGACCACGACCAAGGTGGCGTCTTCGTTCGGCATGGTGATCGCGCAGATCGCGGTGATCGACATCGTGTTCTCGCTGGACTCGGTGATCACCGCCGTCGGCATCGCCTCGCACGTCCCGGTGATGGTCTGTGCGGTGCTGTTGTCGGTAGCGGTGATGCTGCTGGCAGCCAATCCGCTGGGCCGTTTCATCGACGCCAACCCGACCGTGAAGCTGCTGGCGCTGGCCTTCATCCTGATGGTGGGTGCGGTGCTGGTGCTGGATGGCCTGGACGTGCACGTGCCCAAGCCCTACATCTATGCGGCGATGGGTTTCTCGATCCTGGTGGAGTGGCTGAACCTGCTGATGCGCCGCAACGCCAAGGCCCACCACGTGCCGGGTTCGGACAACTGGTAAGCGCCTGATTGGCCGGAACCCCCGGCCGGCAACAGGACCCAAAGGGCCGGCATTGCCGGCCCTTTGTCTTTTTTTGTAGGAGCGGCGTCAGCCGCGAAGCCGGCCATTGCCCAGATTGCGGGCATGCTCATGACTCGAGGCG
>NZ_JBRRDW010000088.1:0-8746 GCF_056759895.1 Stenotrophomonas sp. STEN038 | reverse complement strand
TTGTGGGTGTTTTTAGCGGGGGGGTCGCCCCGGTTGGTGGGTGGGCCGGTGCTGGGGTGGTTTGTGTTTGCACGTGTCCGCCGGGGGCGGCGTTGGGGGGGCCACTACAGCTGGTTTGCTTGGAAAGCCTATGCCGAGCATGGCTCGGCACTACAGCTAGTTTGCTGGGAAAGCCTCTGCCGAGCATGGCTCGGCACTACATCTGGTTTGCTGGGGAAGCCTCTGCCGAGCATGGCCTACACGATCAGCCCAACCGGGAAACGCCCAAAACCCGGTCCAGTGCCAATAGGCCCGGTTGCTATTGTGCGTAAGGAACGACAAAGTTCGCCCTTCGCTGGTGTAAGGTCCCCACCCCTATGATTCAACTTGACGCCGTACAGACGGTCGCCTTCGCGGGCTTGACCCTGTTCGCCGGCTACGCATTGTGCCGTGCCATCCCGTTTTTCCGCCGCTACAACCTGCCTGAACCGGTGGTTGGCGGCCTGCTGGTGGCATTGGCCGTATGGTGGGCGCATGGTCAGCAGACCACCCTGTTCACACTCGATACCACCCTCAAGACACCGCTGATGGTGGCGTTCTTCACCACGCTCGGCATCAACGCCAGCGTGCGGCTGCTGCGGGTCAGCGGCAAACAGGTGATGTTGTTCCTGCTGATCGGCAGCATCTTCGCGGTGCTGCAGAACCTGATCGGCATCAGCGTAGCCAAGATGTTCGGCCTGAACCCGATGTTCGGCGTGCTGGCCGGCTCGGCCACGCTGACTGGCGGCCCTGCCACCGGCCTGGCCTTCGCCGGGCATTTCGAGCAGGCCGGCCTGGTCGGCGCGGAAAGCCTGGCGGTGACGGCTGCAATGGCCGGCATCATCTGCGGCGGTCTGGTCGGCGGCCCGGTGATCACCGTGCTGATGCAACGCTTCAAGGTGCAGCATCCCAGCCAGAAGGCGACCGGTTCGCAGCTGGGCGAGGACGAAGCGGTAACCGTGCGCTACCCCAGCGAGTCGGCACGCGAGTTCGACGCGCTCAAGAGCATCGTCGTGCTGCTGATGGCGATGTGGCTGGGCGTTTGGGTAGGCAAGGGCTTCGAAGGCATCGGCCTGACCCTGCCGACCTATATCGGCGCGATGCTGGTTGGCGCCGTCATCCGCAACATCGACGACTACACCGGCTGGATCAAGCTGTCGGTACCGACCACCGATCTGATCGGCAATATCAGCCTGGCCTTGTTCCTGGCCATCGCGCTGATGGATCTCAAACTCTGGGAATTGGCTGGCATGGGCTTGCCGCTGCTGGTCAACCTGATCATCCAGGTATCGGTGGTCGCGCTGTTCGCGGTGCCGATCTACTGGTTGATGGGCCGCGATTACGACGCGGCGGTGATGGGTGGTGGCTTCATCGGCTTCATGCTCGGCACCACCGCCAACGCCATGGCAGTGATGCGGCGACTGGCGCAGCGCTACGGGCCGGCGCCGCGCGCCTTCCTGGTGGCACCGTTGGTGGGCGCGTTCTTCATCGACTTCATCAATGCGCTGATCATCACCGGCTTCCTGAACTTCTGGCCGCACTAAGCCGCCGGTTCCGTGCGCCATACCCGTGCCTTGTGCACGGGTTGGCGCGACAATGGGCCCCTACCTGCCCTGTAGCACCGTTGCGCTGATGACATCCACCGCTGCACCCAAGCTTTCTTCCCGCCATGACATCGTCGTCGTCGGCGCTGGCGTGGTGGGCCTGGCCACCGCTTATGCTGCTGCAAAGCGCGGCTGTTCGGTGCTGCTGCTGGATCGCAATGAAGGCCCGGCACTGGGCACCTCGTTCGCCAATGGCGCGCAGCTCAGCTACGCCTATACCGATGCGATGGCCGGCCCGGCAACCTGGGCGCAGCTTCCGGAAATGGCATTCGGCCGCAACGGACCTTTCCGTACACGCTGGTCGGCTGATCCGGATTTCCTGCGCTGGGGGTTGGCGTTCCTGCGCCAGGCCAACACGGCGGGACTGCAGCGCAACACCCTGGCCACACTGGAACTGGCGCTGGAGTCGCGGCAGGCCATGCAGGCCTTGCTGCAACAACACCCCATCGATTTCGACCATGAGGTCTCCGGCAAGCTGCACCTGTACCCGTCCATCGAGGGCGTGCAGGGAGCGGCGGCGATGATCGCGCTCAAGCGCAGCCATGGCGTGCAGCAACGCTTGGTCGACGCGACCGAGGCCACTGCCATCGAACCTGCACTCAGCGGCGCACCGTGGTTGGCTGGCGGAGTTTATTCACCCGAGGAAGAAGCCGGCGATCCCTACCGCTTCAGCCAAGGCCTGCTGCAGGTATTGCAGCAGCACTACGGTGTGCATGCGGCGTTCGGCTTCGACACGCAGTCACTGCGTCGTGCCGATGGCCACTGGCAGCTGCAGGCACGCGACGGCCGCACGCTGCAGGCAGCACGTGTGCTGGTCTGCGCTGGCATCGACAGCCCTGCCCTGCTCAAACCCTTGCGTCTGCGCATGCCGGTGATGGCGATCAAGGGCTATTCCTTCACCGCACCATTGGGCGCCAATGCACCCAAGGTCAGCATCACCGACACCAAGCGCAAACTGGTGTTCTGCCGCTTGGGCGAGCGCATCCGCGTTGCCGGCCTGGCTGATCTCAACGACTGGAATCCCACGCCCGAACCCGCGCGGCTGGCAACGCTGATCGCGCAGGCTCGCGCCTCACTGCCGGAGGCAGCCGACTACGAACACATCGAAAGCAGCTGGGCCGGTCTGCGTCCGGTTACCCCATGGACCTCACCGATCATCAGGAACCTCGGCGATGGTCTGGCCTGCAACATCGGCCATGGCATGCTCGGCTGGACGCTGGCGATGGGCAGTGGCGAACGCGCGATACAGCAGTTGCTGGGCACGCGCTGAGCCAACTCAGGTTTCGCTGATCTGGTCCATGCGGATGCGGTTGGCGAACAGCGAGAACGCCAATGCGCCAGCAAGGCCATTGGCACGGTTGATCCACTGCGGCAACCAGCGTGGCGGCGCCAGCACCCCGGCCTCGAACAACGGCGTCAGCGTCTGTGCGTCTTCCAGCGTCATCTTGCCGGCAAACAGCCAGCGGCAGGTCTGCAGCTGCTCATCGCGCAGCATCTGTCGGAAAAAGGTGTGCACCGACACCAGCCCGCGCAGGTAGACGGTGTCCTTGGTAAAGGCAGCGCCGCCGCTGGTGGGAACGCCACGGAACACGCGTTGTGCAGAAGAAAAGCTTTCCTCGGCAGTCTGCCCGGCGCCACGGAAGTAATTGAAGACTTCGATGAAGTCGGCACCATCGCGCGCCATCGCAATCGCCTCGATACGCAGGCTGATGCGCTTGAGCCGCTGGATGTCGATGCTGCCGGTGATCTGCTCGGCAAACGTGGCCAGGCCTTCCTGGGTCGCGGTGATACGCGGCGAAGACAGCGCCAGGCTGGGCAATACCACTTGATCGCGACCGTTGAGCGCGGTCAGCGAATGCACCAGCGCTTCATGGTGGTAGAGCTGTGCACGGTCGTAGGCGCTGAAGGTGGCACGGGTACGCAGGCGGATACGGGTTGCACCGGCAGCAGCCTTGGCAATCAGTTCCGGGTCCAGCTCCACGCTGATCATGCGCCCGGCGAAGAATTCATCCAGGTCGCTCTGCAGCATCAGCTGCAAAGCCGTGGCCGATACCGGCACCTGTTCTTCCGGCGCCAGCAACTCATGGTCCAGTTCCTGCGCGATCTGGATGAAGTGCCGTGCTGCGTCGCGCGTGGTCGGCCCATTACCCGGCATCGGTTGCTCGGGCACGCCGAACAGCTGGGTGGAATAGTCGTCCACAGCGCGCGTTCCCAGGCCTTCCAACAGGCTGGCGGCCAGATCCCAGCTGCGCGCCGAATCCTGGATGTAACTGCCCAGCGGATGACTCGCATCCACCGCTTCCATCACCGCGGCCAACTCGCGCCGCGTTTCGCTGAAGTCGAGCTTGGGGTAGTCCACCTGCGGCAGCTGCGGATTGCCGCGCGCCACACTTTCCAGGAACGGTACCTGCGTGTTTGCCGGCCAACTGGTCAAACTCAGCAAGCGGATGCCTTTGACCGCAGCCACCATCCGCGCATCCAGCGCGGCGTGATGGGCGATGGCCGGATCGCTATGATTAACCGTCTTGTCCATGCCTGCCTCGTTCAATCAAACCCGCACAAACAAATTCGACCAATCAGAACCGATCACTCAGCGTCGCTTGCCCTTGTTGATTGGCCGCCACTGCGCACCGCGCCCAGTGTGCTTGCGCTCGGTCGCCTGCTCAGCCTGACGCTGCGCCAGTTTGGCCGCAGCCAGCGCCACTTCCTCGCGCAGCTTGAGATAGCTCTCCAGCCGGCTTTCGTCGATATCGCCGCGCTCGATGGCTTCCTGCACCGCACATCCCGGCTCACTGTGATGCGAGCAGTTGCGGAACTTGCATTGCGTGGTCAGCTCTTCGATATCGGCGAAGCCACCTTCGGACAGGGTTTCCTCACCGGTCGGCTTGAGCTCACGCATGCCGGGTGTATCGATCAGGCAGGCGCCGTAGGGCAGCGGCATCAGCGCGCGATGGGTGGTGGTGTGGCGGCCACGCGAATCGTTGCTGCGCACCTCATTGGTCTTCATCCGGTCCTCGCCCAACAACGTGTTGGTCAAGGTGGATTTGCCGGCGCCGGAGGAACCTACCAGCACCACGGTGTTGCCCGGACCCAGCCACGGCAGCAGGGCGGAGACACTTTCCGGGTCCTTGCCGTTGATCGCCAGCAGCGGAATCTGCTGCGCGGCGAGGTCTTCCAGCACCGCCAGTGCGTCTTCGCTGTATTCGGTCTGGTCGGCCTTGGTCAGCACCACCACCGGAGAGGCACCACCGCCGCCAACCAGCAGCAGGTAGCGCTCGATGCGGCGCGGATTGAAGTCGGCGTCCAAGCCACAGACGATGAATACCGTATCGATATTGGCCGCGATCACCTGCTGGTGATAGTGCTCACCGGCGGCGCCGCGCTTGATCGAGGTATGCCGCGGCAGCAGCGCAACGATGCGCTTGCCGTCCAGCAGTACCCAATCACCTACCGCCGCACGCTCATGGCTGGGGAAGCGCGGCCGCTGCCACTCCGGTGGCGATTCGGTCTTGAGGCTGTTATCGGGCGCATCGGCGACCACGTAGCCGGAACGGTGCTGTTCGATCACCCGTCCCGGGCGGGCCTGCGGGTGGGCGGCAAAGGCGTCCTGCCATTGCGGGTCTTCGGGAGCACCGGGCCAGGGCCAGCCGATATGGCGCAGCGAATCGAAGTCGATGGAATCAGTCATTGGGGGATTCTACCGGGGTGAGGCTTGGCGCCGGGAATATCGCTTGGTCAGGGCGAGAACCAAGGCAGATCAAGAGCCCCCCTCCCCAACCCTCCCCTTGCCTGCGGCAAAGGGAGGGAGCCAAGCCTTGCCCCCTCCCTTGCGCGTAGCGCAGGGGAGGGTTGGGGAGGGGTGCCTTTGCCTTGCTTTTGCCTGTAACCAATCCCCACTCCCGAATCCCCAGTCCCGGCCCGCAGACCGCCGCCCCGCAGCGCAACAATTCAGCTACCATGCGAAGTCCATGCCCTTGATGGCCCTGAGAAAATGTCAAGCCCTGTCAAACCGCTAGCCACCCGTGAACGCCTGTCCGAAGTCCGCTACGAAATCCGTGGTGAACTGGCCCGACGAGCGCGGGAGTTGGAGGCGCAGGGCCGCAAGCTCATCAAGCTCAATATCGGCAACCCCGGCGCGTTCGGATTCCGTGCGCCTGCGCACCTGCAGCACGCCATCGCCGATGACATGGGCCGCACGGATCCCTACACCCATCAGCAGGGTCTGCCGGTCGCCCGTGAAGCCATCGCCGCCGCCTACGCCCGCCGTGGTGCGCCCGATGCTGTTGCTGACCGTGTATTCCTGGGCAATGGCGTATCCGAGCTGATCGACCTGTCGCTGCGCGCCCTGCTCAACCCGGGCGACGAAGTTCTGGTGCCCTCGCCGGATTACCCGCTGTGGTCGGCGGCCACCATCCTCAACGACGGCCGTCCGGTGTATTACCGCTGCCGTCCGGAAAACGGCTTCCTGCCCGATCCGGTGGAGATGGAAGCGCTGGTGTCCTCGCGCACCCGCGCCATCGTGCTGATCAACCCGAACAACCCAGTCGGCGCCAGCTACCCGCGCGAGCTGCTGGAAAAAATCGTCGCCATCGCCCGCAAGCACAACCTGTTGCTGCTGGTGGACGAAATCTACGACCAGATCCTGTACGACGGCACGCAGTTCCAGCCGGTCGCACCGCTGGCCGGTGATCACCCCTGCCTGACCTTCAGCGGCCTGAGCAAGGTGCACCGCGCCTGTGGTTGGCGGGTGGGCTGGATGCTGCTGTCCGGTGCCGGTGAGCAGTTGGGTGAATTCCGCGCAGCGCTCGACCTGCTCAGCGCGCTGCGCCTGTGTGCAAACGTGCCGGGCCAGTACGCCATCGAAGCCGCGGTCAACGGCCCGGACACCATTTCCGAACTGTGCAGCCCCGGCGGCCGCCTGTACGAAACCCGCCGCGCGGTGATCGAGGCCTGCGAGGCCAGCGAGCACCTGTCGCTGGTGGTGCCGTCGGGCGCGCTGTATGCCTTCCCGGCAGTCGTGGGCCCGGCCGCACAGGGCTTTGACGACCACGACTTCGCGCTCCAGCTGATGGAAGAAGAAGGCGTGCTGGTAGTGCCCGGTTCCAGCTTCAACGTGCCCTACCGCAACCACTTCCGCGTGACCCTGTTGCCCGAGGCCAGCGTGATGCGCGAGGTGTTCGGTCGCATCGACAAGCTGCTCAGCCGGCGTACCGAAGCGGTCACCAAGGTCGTGCAGCTCAAGCCGCGCAGTGCGGTGGGCTGATTGGCCTTGATCAGCGAGACCGCAGCCACCTCCACGTCTTACCTGGCACTGGGCGACTCCTACACCATCGGTGAAGGCGTCGCACAAACCGGTACCTGGCCGTTCCAGCTCGCCGCCGCGCTACGCGCACAGGGCATCGTGCTGGACGACCCACAGGTCATCGCCACCACCGGCTGGACCACCGACGAGCTGGCTGCCGCCATCGACGCCGAAGCCCCGCAAGGGCCGTACGCACTGGTGAGCCTGTTGATCGGGGTCAACAACCAATACCGCGGGCGACCGTTGGCCGAGTACCGGCAGCAGTTCGAGCAACTGCTGCAGCGCGCGATCGCGCTGGCCGGCGAAGACCCGCGCCGAGTGCTGGTGCTGTCCACGCCGGACTGGGGCTTCACCCCATACGCGCAGCAGAACGGTCGCGATGCGGCCCAGGTTGCCCGTGAAATCGACGATTTCAACGCCGCCGCGCAGGCCTGCTGCGGTGACTACGGCGTGGCCTTCGTCGACATCACCGCGACCAGCCGCGACGGCGGAGAAACGGTGGAAATGCTGGCCGATGATGGCCTGCATCCTTCGGCCGCCATGTACGGGCGCTGGGCGCAACTGGCGCTGCCGGTCGCGGCCGAGCTGCTCAAGCCAGCATCGGCCGCTTGAACCGCCCGCAAGCCACCCCGGCGATGGCCGGCGAACGCGCGCGCGCGATTGCCCAGGCTTTCGCACCGCAACGGTTCTGGAACCATCGCGGCGACTATTACTACGCTCTGCTGAAGCTGCGCAGCGACCCGCTCTATCCCGGCGTGCTCGACGCGCTGCGCGGCAGCAGCGCGCCACTGCTCGACATGGGTTGTGGGCTGGGCCTGTTGGCCCATGCACTACGCCAGGACGGTCAGCGCATGGCCTATCTGGGCGTGGACAGCGACACCTCCAAGATCCAACGCGCCAGCACCGCCGCCAGCCGGACCAACCTGAACGACGCCAGCTTCGCCGCCATTGATCTGCTGGCAGCGCTGCCGGCCCATCAGGGCAGCGTCGCCATTCTCGACGTACTGCAATACCTGCCTGCGGCCGCCCAGCCGGGGCTGCTGCAGCGTGCGGCGGCGATGTTGAGTGCCGATGCACGGCTGGTGATCCGCATGACCGTGGCTGACGGCAGCCGCCGCAGCAGCGTCTCACGGGTGGCCGACCGCGCCGCCAACCTGATTGGCTGGATGCGCTCGCGCCCGCGCGACTACCTGGATGTGGACGCGGTACGTGCCCATTTGCAGCAGGCGGGGCTGACCGTCAGCCTCACCCCGCTGTACGGCAACACCCCATTCAACAACTGGCTGCTGGTCGCCCAACGCGGTTGAACCACGGTCAAGCCGTTTGCACCGATAATGGTGCCATTCCCTGCCGGCCCAACCGGGCTGGCGCAGCAACGAGATTCCCGTGAAGAAGACCTATAGCCTCGCCATCGAAGGCAAGCACCCCGACCGCCTGCTGGAAGCCAGCAAGCACGACATCCGCAAGTACACCAAGCGTGAGCGCGGCAAGGCACTGCCGGCCGGTGCCGATTCCTGGGGTTTCGACAGCAAGCTCGGCGTGGACGAAGCCTCGGCCAAGCCGGTGGGGTATGACGAGCTGTTCCGCGCAATCGACGCACTGGTAGCTGCTGGCAACACCCAGTTCTACGTCGAAGTGGTGAGCAAGACGGCCAAGCGCAGTCCGCGCCCGGTAGCCGACGCAGCCCCGGCAGCAGAGACCGATTTCGAAGATTGATCGCCAAAGCCCCTTTGCCACAGGCAAAAGGGGCCGACGGTAGTGGGGGGGGGCGGGGTGGGGGGGTCGGGTCGGGGCGCGGCCCCGGCACGGGGGGGGGGGGGCC
>NZ_JBRRDW010000087.1:0-9141 GCF_056759895.1 Stenotrophomonas sp. STEN038 | reverse complement strand
GGCATGAGGCCTTGCCGGTAACGCCCCTGCCGAGCACGGCTCGGCACTACCTTGGACATTGCCGGTAACGCCCCTGCCGAGCATGGCTCGGCACTACAGGTGAAGCGTCTGGCTGCTGGATTCCTGGTGAAGCCCCTGCCGAGCATGGCTCGGCACTACGGTGAGGCCTAGACCGCGTTTACCGGCAGCCATTGCTGCAACAGCTCGCGCACGTCATGCAGCGAAGCGGTGATGTGGTGACCGTAGCCGCGCACTTCTTCGTCCGGTTCCAGCAGGTCAGGAATCTGGATGGTGGTCATGCCAGCGGCCAAGGCGGCGCGTACGCCGGTTGGGGAATCTTCCAAGGCCAGGCAATGTGCGGGCGCAATACCCAACCCATGTGCAGCATGCAGATAGATATCCGGCGCTGGCTTGGAATGGGCGACATCGCTGCTGGTGGCAACGAACTGGAAATACTGCAGCAAACCCGCCGCCTCCAGCTTGCGCTGGGCCAGCGGTGAGCGTGTAGCCGTTGCCACCGCGCGCGGAATCTCGTGCTCGCGCAGCACCTCCAGCAACTCGATGATGCCCGGCCGCAACGGTACGCCGGCATCAACGATGTCGGCATAACGCGCATAGGAGTCGGCCAACAACGCGTCGGTACGCTGCATGCCCAGCACGTCGGCCAGCTTCTGCCGGGTGGTGGCATCGGAAGAGCCGATCAGGGACAGCAGCAGCGTCCGCGGCAATGCATAGCCGTGATCCTGCGCGGTGCGCTCCAGGCAGCCCATCAGCGCGCGTTCGCTGTCCAGCATCAGGCCATCCATGTCGAACACCAGCGCCTGCGGGCGGAACAGCAATTCCATCAGGCCGGCTCTCCGAACAGTACGGCCAGCTCAGCGGCATCGAGCTGACGCCATTGGCCTTCAGGCAGATCACCCAGACCCAGTCCACCAATGCGCGAACGGTGCAGCGCCTGCACGTGGTTGCCCACCGCCGCGAACATGCGCCGCACCTGGTGATAACGTCCTTCGTGCAAGGTCAGACGTGCAGCGCGCGGGCCCAGCACTTCCAGCTCGGCCGGCAACAAGGGCTTGTCGTCCGATTCCAGCAACAGCGTGCCGCTGGCGAACTGCGCGGTCTCGTTGCCGCTCAGATCTTCCGCCAGCTGCGCTTCGTAGACCTTGTCCAGCTTCGACTTCGGAGAGACGATGCGGTGCAGCAGCTGACCGTCATCGGTCATCAGCAACATGCCCGAGGTGTCGCGATCGAGACGGCCCACGCTGGACAGCACCGGGTCGCGGTCGCGGAAACGCTCCGGCAGCAGCTCATAGATCAAGCGGCCGTGGTCCTTGGTGGAACAGGTATAGCCGGCCGGCTTGTGCAGCATCAGGATCAACCCCGGCGGCGGGTCCAGCACCTCGTCATCGATGCGGATGTTGTCGTGCTCGACCTTGTCGTCGGCATACAGCACCTCGCCCTGCGCATCGGTGATGCGGCCCTCGCGGAACATCTGCTGCACCTGCTTGCGGCTGCCGTAACCGAGGTTGGCGATGTGCTTGACCAGCTTCATGCGCGGCCCCGGGTGCCGACAATGACCTTGAAACCATCGCGCTCAGCGGCAACACGCACCTGGCCGAAGCTCTCGGTCAGGATCTGCTCGTAGGGCAGATGGCGGTTGGCGACCATGAACAACTGCCCGCCCGGACGCAGCGACTGCGCGGCCACGGCGATGAAGCGACGGCCGATGTCGGGCCGGTCTTCGCGCGCCGGGGTGTGGAACGGCGGGTTGGAGACGATGAAGTCATAGCGGCCATCAATACCGGCGGTGACGTCCTGCCAGCGGAAATCCAGCTTCACCTGCTCGCTGACGTTGGCCAGGTTGTGACGGGCCAGCGCCAGCGCGCGCGCCTCGGCTTCGTACAGGTCCAGCGCGGTGACCTTGGGGCAGCGCGCCAATACTTCGGTGGCCAGATAGCCCCAACCAGCGCCCAGATCGGCGCCACGGCCGGCCAGATCCGCCGGCAGCTGCTCGACCAGCAGGGCCGAGGCCGGATCAATGCGGTCCCAGGCGAACACGCCGGGCCGGCTCAGGAAGCGACCATCAACGATCTTGCGCGGGGCATCCAGTGCCGCCCAGCGCTTGTGCAAGGCCTCATCGTGCTTGCCTTCGGCCGGCACCGACCAGTACGCGCGGCAGTGGTTCTTGGTCAGCGTGCCGCCCAGCCCGGCCAACTGCTGCAGGTCGCTTTCGCCGGAGCGGGCGCCTTCGTTGTTGGACTGGCAGGCGAGGATTATGCCGCCCGGGGCCAGCTTGCTCAGGGCCTGCGCGAACAGTGCGCGGGCTTCGTCACGCTGCCGCGGCGGCAGTACCAGCACCAGTGCGTAGCGTTCGTCGGACTGCTCCAGCGCCTGCTCATCACGCACTTCCCAGCCACTGCGCTGCAGGGCGTCGGCAAACGGGCGGAAGCTCTGCGAACAGACCAGCTGCGAGGCATCGGCGTGTTCACGCAGTGACCAACCGTCCTGCGCACGCAGGAACAGCACCGGCCCCTGCGGCCAGCGCAGACCAGCCTTGGAGAACGGGAGGAACAGGGTTTCCAACGGAGCGTCGTGCGGAGCAGGCATGCCGGTAATTCGTCTAGCAGGGCCGGCCATTCTACCGGGCCAGCCGCTGTCACCGGCTCCGCGCAGCTGAATGGGTTCTAGCGAGGGACCGCGTCAGGGCTCGGCGGCCGGCAGATGCAACACCTGCAACACGCTGTCCAGCCACACCACATGCTGCTGACAGGCCCGCAGCAGATCTTCCAGGCGCACCGTCGCGTTCACCCCGGGCTCTTCGTTGTGGTCGGCGAAGTGCTGCAACGTCGGCTGCGCGGTGACCGTGCCAGCCACGCGGCTGCCATCCTTGAGGACCAGCATGACCCGGGCCTGCTCCGGCAACTCGCCGAGCAAGGCCTCCAGCGATGCGATCAGCATCGGGTCGGAGTAAACATGGGGCGCGTACAGGGGCATGGCAGCGTCCATGGGTGAACGTCGTCACAGTAGCGTTTTTCCGCGTGAAATCCGTGCAAAGATTTCAGCGCGGCAAACGCGCGTCGCGGATCGCCGAAATCAGCTGTGCCACGCTGTATGGCTTGGCCAGGTGCCCCTGGAAACCAGAGGAAAACGCACGCCGCCGGTCATCGGCACGGGCCAGTGCGGTCACCGCGACTGCCGGGAGTTCTCCGCCGCTGACGCCCAAGGTCTCGCGCAGGGTGTGGATCAGGCCGTAGCCATCCATGCCCGGCATGCCGATATCGCTGATCAGGATGTCGAACGCGGTATGCCCGCGCAGATCGAGCAGTTCCAGTGCCTCGGCAGCGGTGCCAGCGGTAACCACCGTTGCCCCCTGCTCCTCCAACAGGCGACGGATGTAGCCCAGCATGTCGACCTGGTCCTCCACCGCAAGCACGCGCATGCCCTGCAGGGCGTTGGGCACCAGCACCTGCTCACCGATGCGGCCGCGCTGCACGCGCCGGCGCGGGTGGTTTGCCGCCTTCTGCGCTTGAAACTCGGGCAGGCGCAGAAGGAAGGTGGCGCCATGCCCCGGCCCCTCGCTGGCCGCTGAGACCGTACCGCCATGCAGTTCGGTCAGCTGCTGGACGATGGCCAGGCCCAGCCCCAGGCCACCGTGGCGGCGGGTGGTAGTGCTGTCAGCCTGACTGAAACGGCTGAACAGGTGTTCGAGGAATTCCGGCGCGATGCCGTCACCATCGTCCTTGATCTGCACCACCAGATGACCGGCTTCGTGCCGAAGGCTGATCTCGATCCGCCCCTCGACCGGCGTGAACTTGATCGCGTTGGACAATAGATTGCCGAGGATCTGCTGCAAGCGGGTGGCATCGCCGAGCACCGGTTGCGGCAGCTCCGGCAGCTCCAGCGCAACCGTCTGCGCCTTGCCGTCGGCCACCAGTTCTTGTGCCCGCACCGCTTCGCGCAGCTGCTCGGACAGATCCAGCACTTCCACTTCCAGCTGCACCTTGCCCAGCAACATGCTGCTCAGGTCGAGCATGTCCGACATCAGGTTCTTCTGCGTCATCGCGCTGCTGGCGATCACTTCCATGCCGCGCCGCATCGGGTGATCGGCCTCCATGCGTTGCAGCAGCAGCTCGCTCCAGCCCAGGACCGTGGTCAGTGGTGTGCGCAGCTCGTGCGAGAGGGTGGCGAGGAACTCATCCTTCATCCGCGCCATGCCTTCGGCGGCGTTGCGCGCCACACGCTCGGCGGTGAGCAAGTCCTCGCGCGCCATTTCAATCTCACGCCGCTCGGTGATATCCGGGCTGTTGCCAGCCAGGCCGATGAAGCGGCCATCGGCCGAAAAACGCGGCACGGCGTTCATTTCCAACCACCGCCATTGGCCATCGTGACGGCGCACGCGGGTATTGGCGTGCAGTTCGGTGCGGCCGTTCAACGCAGCCTGCAGCTCGTACTCGAACGATGCACGCTCGTCCGGATGCAGAAGACGCTGCCACGGGGCCGGCCCCAGATCCTGATCGGGTGGCAGCCCGAAGAAGGTGAAGAACGCCGTGTTGACGAAGCGCAGCTGGCCTCGGTCATCCACCACCCAGACCGGCATCGGCAGGCCATCTGCCAAGGCGCTGAAACGCGCTTCGCTTTCGGCCAGCTCGGTCTCAATCCGCTTGCGTGCAGAGATATCAAAAAGGAATACCGCCACCTGGTGCTTGTCGGGCTTGCCTATGCGTACAGCCTCCACCGAATACCAGCGAGACGGCTCCGACACCTGGCGCTCGAACTGGCTGATCCCACCCTCGCTGACCACACGCCCAAAGGCCTGGAACCAGTCCGCCTCCATCGCCGGTACCACCTCGCTGGCGCGCCGACCGGTGACATTGCTCAGCCCGGTGACCTTCTGGAAGCCGGCATTGACCTTGCGGTAGATGAAATCCACCGCGATGCCCTGCTCAAACACCAGCTCGATCACGCAGAAACCGCTGGCCACCGCATTGAATACCTCCCGATAGAGGCTGGAGCTTTCCAGATCCTCTTCATCCAGAGACAGCAATGACAGGTGTGAGTCCGGGCTGGGAGCAGGCATTGTCGGAAAGGTGAAAGGGCGCGGCAAAATGGGGGAATGTGCCCGCCAGTCTGGGCGAGAAACCATCCACACCCTGTGATGATGAACCTTCGTGCAATCCACGACTGCGAACTGGCACCGAATTCATTGCAGCGTAAAGCTGTCGGCCCCACACTTCTACCATCAAAGTCCACAGGAGCATGTCATGAAAACTCTGACCGTTACCGGACTTGTCCTGGCCTGCCTGCTGGCTACGGGCGGTGCCGATGCCAAGCCGCGCACCGTATCCGATCCCGAAGCGCCGCATGCCCTGAGCGTCGAAGGTCCAGTACAGGTGCAATGGACCGATCCAGCACAGTTCACCGAACTGCGCTACAGCCGCAACCGCTGGGACGCGCAACGGGGCAACTGGGTGGAGGATCTGGCCGAACACCTGCGCAAGCAGGCCAGCAAGCAACTGCCGGAAGGGCAGAAGCTGGACGTGACCATCACCGACATCAAGCGCGCTGGTGACTACGAGCCGTGGCATGGCCCGCGCCTGGATGACATCCGCGTCATGCGCGATATCTACCCGCCACGTATCACGCTGCAGTTCACCTTGACCGATGCCAATGGCCAGGTCATCGACCAGGGCGAGCGCAAGCTGTCCGACACGGGTTATCTGCTCAACAGCAGCCTGCCCAACAACACCGATCCGCTGCGTTACGAAAAGCGCCTGCTCAATGATTGGGTACGCCGCGAGCTGCAGAGCGATCGCAGTACTGCCGGGCTGTAATTCGCAATTGATGGATGGAAACAGAAAGGGCCGCAATGCGGCCCTTTTTTTATCTGTAGTGCCGAGCCATGCTCGGCAGAGGCTCTATCGGTAACGCCCCTGCCGAGCATGGTTCGGCACTACCTGATCCCGCAGACGCGTTACGCCGACAAATACACCCGCGGCGTACGCTTGAGGCTGCACGGCAAGCGATAGGCGCTGGTATTGCAGCGTGGCGCCAACTCGGAAATGGTCGGTGCATTGCCCCACAACTGCACGATGCTGCCGCGTGCGGCCTGTGGGTGATCGGTCAGGTCAACGGTCAGCATGTCCATCGATACGCGACCGATCAGTCGTCCCGGCACGCCATCGATCAACACCGGTGTGCCATTGGGTGCGAACTGCGGATAGCCATCGGCGTAGCCCATCGCAACCACGCCCACACGCGTTGGCTTTTCAGCAACAAAACGCGCGCCGTAACCCAGCGGTTCGCCGACGGCGAGTTCGCGCACCGCGATCACCCGCGACTGCAGGGTCATCACCGGTCGCAGCTGCGCAGCATGCGGGCTGGGCTGCGGATACAAGGGATCTGCGCCGTACAACATCAAGCCCGGACGGACCCAGTCACTGCGCACATCCGGCCAGCCCAACAAGGCAGGCGAATTGCACAGGCTGGTTTCACCTGCCAAGCCTTCGGTCGCACGGACGAAAACATCGAGCTGTTCGCGCGTGCGGTTGCTGTCCAGTTCATCGGCACGTGCCAGGTGGGTCATCAACACCAGCGGGCCGACCTGCGGCAGTGCGCTCAGGCGTGCGTGCGCATCGCGGAACTCTTCCGGCGAAAGACCCAGCCGATGCATGCCACTGTCCAGCTTCAACCAGATGCGCAGCGAGGCATCGGTCTTGAATGCCTCCACCGCTTCCAGCTGCCATGACGTGGCCACTACCACCCAGAAATCATGTTCGACGATCAACGGCAGTTCGGCCGCGTCGAAGAAGCCTTCCATCAGCAGGATCGGGCCACGGATACCCGCCTGACGCAGCTCCAGCGCTTCTTCGATGCAGGCCACGCCGAAGCCATCGGCCTCGTCCTGCAGCGCGCGTGCGCAGTTCACCGCACCGTGGCCGTAAGCGTCAGCCTTGATGATCGCCAGCGCCTTGCCACCGCCGAGCTGGCGAGCCAGCCGGTAGTTGTGGCGCAGCGCGTCCAGGTCGATCAGTGCCTGTGCCGGGCGCATCAGTGCTGGCCCTTGCCGTAACGGAAGATATCCAGACCTTCGGTGCTGATCTGCGGCTTCTTGCCGCTCATCAGATCGGCCAGGTAGCGGCCGGAGCCGGCCGCCATGGTCCAGCCCAGGGTGCCGTGGCCGGTATTGAGGAAAAGGTTGCGATACGGCGTTGCACCGATCACCGGGGTGCCATCCGGAGTAGCCGGGCGCAGGCCGGTCCAGAAGCTGGCCTGCGACAGATCGCCACCGTCCGGGTACAGGTCCTTGACCACCTTCTCCAGCGTGGCGCGACGACGCGGTTCCAGCGACAGATCGAAGCCGGCCACTTCGGCCATGCCGCCAACGCGGATACGGTCCTCGAAGCGGGTGATGGCGATCTTGTAGCTCTCGTCGAGGATGGTCGAGTTCGGTGCCATCGCCGCATTGGTGATTGGCAGGGTCAGCGAGTAGCCCTTCAGCGGATACACCGGCAGCTGCATGCCCAGCGGAGCCAGCAGCTGCGGCGAGTAGCTGCCCAGCGCGAGCACGTAGTGGTCGGCCGTTTCCAGCGTGCCGTTGATGCGTACGCCGGTGATGCGGTCGCCATCGGTCTGGATCGAGGCGATGTCCTGGTCGAAGCGGAATTCGACGCCTGCGGCTTCGGCCAGTGCCGCCAGCTTGGTGGTGAACAGCTGGCAGTCGCCGGTCTGGTCCTCGGGCAGGCGCAGCGCGCCAACCAGCATCTCGGTTTTGCCGGCCAGCGCCGGCTCAACCCGGGCGATGCCTTGGCGGTCCAATACTTCGTAGGGCACGCCGTATTCGCGCAGCACCTCGATGTCCTGCGCGGCGGCGTCCAGCTGCTGCTGGGTGCGGAACAACTGGGTGGTGCCCAGCTGGCGGCCTTCGTAGTCGATACCGGTGGCCGCGCGCAGCTCATTGATGCAATCGCGGCTGTAGTCTGACACCCGCACCATGCGCGCCTTGTTGACCGCATAACGGGCCGAGGTGCAGTTGCGCAGCATCTGCCACAGCCAGCGGTACTGGGCGATGTCGGCGGTGGGACGGATCGCCAGCGGTGCGTGTTCCTCGAACAGCCACTTGATCGCCTTGAACGGCACGCCCGGGGCGGCCCACGGCGAGGTATAGCCGAACGACAGCTGTCCCGCATTGGCAAAACTGGTCTCCAGCGCCGGGGCCGGCTGCCGATCCACCACGGTGACCTCAAAGCCGGCCTGCCGTAGATACCAGGCACTGGTCGTGCCGATCACACCGCTGCCAAGCACCAGAACGCGCATTTTCATTCTCCGGACCACATCATTCCCTGCGCACGGGACGGCAGGGGCTAGGAACCGCGCAGTATATTCAGGGTCAACCAGTGTTTTTAGCTGTATTGATATGCCTGATCAGGGTAATTTCCTGTTTCGTTCATCATAAGCAGAGCCGCCATGGCCACCCGCAGCCGCGAACTGGACAAGATCGACCGCAAGATCCTGCGCATCCTGCAGCAGGAGGGGCGTATCTCCTTCACCGAACTGGGCGAGCGCGTCGGCCTGTCGACCACGCCCTGCACCGAGCGCGTGCGCCGACTGGAACGCGAAGGCGTGATCACCGGCTACTACGCGCGGCTGGACCCCGCCTCGGTGAAGGCCAGTTTGCTGGTGTTCGTGGAGATCAGCCTGGCCTACAAATCCGGCGACATCTTCGAGGAATTCCGGCGCGCAGCGCTGAAGCTGCCCAACGTGCTGGAATGCCATTTGATGTCAGGTGATTTCGACTATCTGCTGAAAGCGCGCATCAATGAAATGGCCTCCTACCGAAAGCTGCTGGGCAGCACCTTGTTGACCCTGCCGCACGTACGCGAATCCAAGAGCTACATCGTGATGGAAGAAGTAAAAGAGACCCTGTGCCTGCCCATAGCCGAGTAGTGCCGAGCCATGCTCGGCAGGGGCTCTACCAGCAACCCCATCCTGTGGTGCCGAGCCATGCTCGGCAGAGGCTCTACCAGCACACCCACCTGTAGTGCCGAGCCATGCTCGGCAGAGGCTTCATCGATAGAGCATCGTTGTAGTGCCGAGCCATGCTCGGCAGGAGCGTCGCAAGCTAAAGGCGACCCCTCCCCAGCC
>NZ_JBRRDW010000086.1:0-9189 GCF_056759895.1 Stenotrophomonas sp. STEN038 | reverse complement strand
CGTGGCCTCCACCCGCCCCCCACCCGCCCCCCCCCCCCCCCCCCCCGCGCGCGCCACCGCCCGCGCCCCCCCGGCCGCCGCGCCCCCCCCCCCCCCCCCCCCCCCCCCCCCCCACTACCGCGGCACGATCGCTGCAAGCTCTGCCATGATCCGCACTGACCCGCAGGGAGCACCCCATGCAGCTGCATCATCGAATCACCCTCTGCCTGCTGGTGCTGCCATCCTTGGCGATCGCGCAACCCCACACCCCGGCAGACGACAACTCCGCAGTGCTGGAGAGCAGCGAGCTGCAACTACAGCTGACCTCAGCCTTCGGCGGCCGGGTGCTGTCGCTGCAGCGCAAAGGCGAACCGAATTTCCTGCGCATAGGCGCAGCGGTCCGCACGCAACCGGATCCGGCGGTAAACGCCAGCAGCGATGACATCGCCTACCTCGGCCATGACGTCTGGGTTGGCCCGCAATCGCAGTGGTGGCTGCACCAGCAGCTCAATACCGAGCGCCGAGCAGCTGCCGCCAACTGGCCGCCGGATCCGTGGCTGTCGCTGGCCCCTGCGCAATGGCTGCAGCGCGATGCCGAGCAACTGCGTCTGCGCGGCGCCGCCAGCCCGGTAACTGGCATGCAGTTGGAGAAGTCATTCCAACTTGCCCCCGAGCGCGCCGATACCGTGCAGCTGCAGGTCAGCGGGCAGAACATCCGTGACACCCCGGTCGCCTGGGATCTGTGGTTCAACACCCGCGTCCACCCCGCTACCCGTGTCTTCGTGCCGGTCAGCAAGGCCAGCGATATCCGCGTGGAAGGTGCGCCCGATCCGGCGATGCCGGACCATCGCTTTGAGGATGGCATGCTGGTACTGCACGCCGGTGCTGGCAGCATGGGGCCGCGCGGCAAATGGTTCGTGCAGCCGACGGTGGGCTGGATGGCCGGCTTCAATGGCAGCCAGGCCTTGATCATCCATTTTGCCAAGCAGCCGCGTGCCAGCATCCATCCCGAGCAGGCCCAGGTCGAGCTGTATCTGGATGCCGGTGGTGTCGCCGAGGGTTTGCTGGAGATGGAAGTGCACGCGCCTTACCGTGAGCTGCAAGCCGGCGACCGGATGCAGGCAGCCGAGCAATGGACGCTGTTGCAATGGGAGGGCGGTGATGACGCGACGGCGCAGCGTGGATTCCTGTGCGCGCATGCGGCGGCGTTGCAGTTGGCGGGTGCTTGTCGGTAGGGCGCAGCCATGTTGCGCTTGGGGCGTTGCCGGTGAAGCTTCTGCCGAGCATGGCTCGGCACTACAAGCCCCTCTCCTGCAGGCAGGAGAGGGGTTGGGGTGAGGGCGCTTTTGCGCAGGGTGCAGCGGTGCTGCACTGGGGGCTCTACCGGTGAGGCCCCTGCCGAGCATGGCTCGGCACTACCTGGTTCTGCCCCCTCCCTTTGCCGCAGGCAAGGGGAGGGTTGGGGAGGGGGGCTTTTCGCCGGTTGGCTGAAGCAGGTGTTCATTCGCCGCCCGTCCAAGGCTGTCGATTCACGCAATTGCGCCTACCATGCTGCGGTCCCCTATCGGCCTGCTTTCCATGCAACGACGCGACTTCCTGCGCAACGCCGCTGCCGCCCTGGCGGCCTTTGGTCTTCCGGCCTTCAGCGCCTGTGCTGCGGGCAAACCCGCGCAGCTGGGCCTGCGTCGCCTGGGCCAGCCGCAGCCTTTCGACTTCGCCACGCTCAAAGGCCAGGCGCGCGCGCTGGCGCAGGCGCCGTACAAGAGCCACAAGCGCACCCTGCCGGGCGCGCTGGAGAAACTCGACTGGGATCAGTACCAGTCCATCGGCTATCGCCAGGATCATGCGCTGTGGGCTGACCAGCCCGGCAAGTTCCAGGCAAAGTTCTTCCACCTCGGCCTGTACTTCCATTCGCCGGTACGCATGTTCGACGTGGTCGATGGCAAGGCGCAGGAACTGGCCTATGACGGTGCGGCCTTCAACTACGGCAAGAGTGGCATCCACGATGGCGAGTTGCCAGCCGACCTGGGCTTTGCTGGTTTCCGCCTCAATACCCGCAGCGATACCGACCGTGACTTCGCTGCATTCCTCGGCGCCAGCTACTTCCGTGCGGTAGGCAAGGAAGGCCAGTACGGGCAGTCGGCGCGTGGCTTGGCCATCGATACCGGCATGGGCCGCCCGGAGGAGTTCCCGGACTTCATCGCCTATTACCTGGAGCAGCCGTCAGCCGACTCGGACACGCTGGTGGTCTACGGTCTGCTGGACTCGCCGAGCGTTGCCGGTGCCTATCGTTTCGCCATCACCAATGGCGATGTACTGCTGATGGATATCGACAGCGCGTTGTACCCGCGCAAGGAAATCGAACGGCTCGGCATCGCGCCGTGCACCAGCATGTACCAGGTGGGCGAGAACGACCGCCGCATGGATTGGGACTGGCGCCCGGAGATCCATGACACCGACGGCTTGTCGATGTGGAACGGTGCCGGCGAGTGGATCTGGCGGCCGCTGTGCAACCCGGCAAACCTGCGCTTCAACATGTTCGTCGACAACAACCCGCGTGGCTTCGGCCTGCTGCAGCGTGATCGCAACTTCGACCATTACCAGGACGACGGCGTGTTCTACGAGAAGCGCCCCTGCCTGTGGATCGAACCCAAGGGGCAATGGGGCGAAGGCTCGGTGCAGCTGGTCGAGATTCCCACCGTCGATGAAACCTTCGACAACATCGTTGCGTTCTGGAACCCCAAGGCCAAGCCGCAGCCGGGCCAGGAGCTGTTGGTTGGCTACCGCCTGTACTGGGGCGCCGAGCCGCCGGCACGTCCGCCGCTCGCCCACTGCGTGGCCAGCCGCACCGGCCTGGGCGGCATCATCGGCAAGAAGCGCGAGTACTTCTCGTGGCGCTTCGCCGTCGATTTCGAAGGCGGCGAACTGGCCAGCCTGATCGATAAGGCCGACGTTGAGGCGGTGGTGGAAACCAGCCGTGGCCGCGTGGAAGTGGTCTCCGCGCGCCCGCTGCGTGAGATCAAGGGCTATCGCGCCATGTTCGACCTGGTGCCGCCGGACGGCAGCACCGAGCAGATCGACGTACGGCTCTACCTGCGCAGCGGCGGCAAGACCCTGACCGAGACGTGGTTGTACCAGTACACCCCGCCGGCAGCCGGTGCGCCGGAGCGGACCTTGTATTGAGGGCTTTGCTTGAAGCTTTTGCTTAAGCCCCTCTCCCGGTTACGGGAGAGGGGTTGGGGTGAGGGCAAGCTCTTGGCAAGCAGGCATCGAGTCCCAGAAGCTCCCCTCATCCGCCCCTTCGGGGCACCTTCTCCCGTGAACGGGAGAAGGGACGCATCACCCCCGCGAGTTCCTGTTACAACGGCAGCGGCGCCTGCATCGGATCAATCCGCCCCTCGCCGCGCGTGATCTTCTTGAACTCTGCGCGGCTTACCGACACATAGCGGTCGTTGCCGCCGATCTCCACCTGTGGGCCGTCCTGCACGGCAAAGCCGTTCTCGTCCACGCGTACGGTCATCGTCGCTTTCTTGCCGCTATGGCAGATGGTCTTGATCTCCTGCATCTCGTCGGCCCAGGCCAGCAGGTACTGGCTGCCTTCGAACAGTTCGCCACGGAAATCGGTGCGCAGCCCGTAACACAGCACCGGGATGCGCAGCTGGTCGACCACCTCGGACAGCTGCCACACCTGCGATTTGCTCAGGAACTGTGCTTCGTCGACCAGTACGCAGCCGAGCTTGCCGTGGGCGGCGATGTCCTGCTGGATCAGCTTCTCCAGGTCGGTATCGCGCTCGAAGGTGGTTGCTTCAGCCTGCAGGCCGATCCGCGAGGCGACCACGCCGGTACCGGCGCGGTGGTCCAGGTGCGGGGTCAGCAGGGCGACGCGCATGCCGCGCTCGCGGTAGTTGTGCGCGGACTGCAGCAGGGTGGTGGTCTTGCCGGCGTTCATCGCCGAATAGTAGAAATAGAGCTTGGCCACAATAAAAATTTTATCTTTTTGATTTAATTCAATTAATCTTCAAGCACTAGTCGTTGGGTCTGGCGGGTACCCTCTTGAATACCCGGTTTTTCCGGCGCTACCCGTTGTCGGAATCGATGGTGCCCTTCATTTTTCCCTAGACAGAGCCTCCCTCATCTACGCAATCAATTGCCGAAGATGGCCTGCCCTAGTTGCGCCTGAAAAGGTGCATCCTGATGGCGGTTGGTGGTGTGGGCTGCGCCGTTGGCTCAGGCCGTTTATGAGGCGGGAGCCGGGAAAGGCAGGCCAGGTGCTGCCGGGTTGGTCAGCTTGGCGGCGTCAAATCCGTCTTTGGCCAAGATCGGATAGCAGTCTATCAAGCCCTTGCCCCGAAGACCGTCAACGTACTTTGCCATGCTCTTGTGATCTTCAGTCAGGATGACCCTTGCACCCGCTCGCTTGGCTTGCGCCACGATTTTTACATCTGCTGCGAGGCAAACCCGGTCGTTTTCCGCATCCTTGGGGAACAACTGCTCAGCAAAGCGTGCGGCCGCTTGCCCATCATCGAAATTGAAGGGCACAACCATGAAGTTGTGCAGGCCAAGATCGCTTAGGGGTTGCTTACGCTCGAACTCAGCGACAACAAGTGTAGACAGCAGCAGCGGCAACTTCAGTCGGATGGCTTCCCGGAAGTACGCCTTTGCCACCGCATGATGTGTGCGGGTGGGATCGGAGTACGTGATAAGGAAACTGGTATCGAGCATCACAGCGTGCGGTGTCACTCCTTACCCCCTCGAATCTTCCTAACCCAATCGGCTGCGTCCCCAACGTCTTTCCATGCAGCTTGACCGGCTTCTATGGCTCTTTCGTATTCGTCGTCATCAATTCGCGGATCGTAACCGGCGAAGCCTAAAAACCGGGCATTTCGCTTTTCACCTGTTACAAGGTCTTCTTCCAATTCCACGCGCATAACCACCGTGTGATAGACCGGATTCAGTTCTTGCTCGCGAATCTGTTGACGTGTTGCATCGATCTTCAGGCTAGAGCCATCGTCTAGCCGCAGATGAATATTCGGTGCGGTTGCCCCGCCAAAGTCTTCAACGGTGCCGGATAGATACCGCTCAACAAAAATCCAATTTGATCGGATTTCGTTGATAAAAAACGTGTTGGCATTTATCGCCACAACGTTCGTGTTGGCCGTATCGGAAATGCGGAAGGTCCGGCTCGGCCTCTTGATCGCTTCCAGTCGCCACTTTTCAGCAACGGATGCGCGTTTTGGGTCAACGCCATCTAGACGGCCACTCGATAGCCGTTCTATGTCATGCCAAATAGCCAATCCTTCAGGCAACTCTTCATGTGATTGAAGAGCAAGCGACCCCTTCACTACTGAGACAAGCAAGTCCGATGAATCAATTTCTTTGTCTCCGCCACGAACAAACGCCGCAACATCCCTCACAAAATCTTTCAGAAGGCCAAGCGGCACCGTCTCCGGAGTCACGTCGTGACCGTCGGCCTGGTCGGATACAGAAAAAAATAGTTTCCGCTTCTTTGCCATAGTTGATCAGCCTAGCCGCGACTGGGCGGCTGCACAATAAGGAAGACGTTAGAGATATCGCTCTTCGGTCTCCTCCGCTGCGACGCTATCAACTGCGCCAATGGCCTGCGTCGATCTTCAATCTATTGTCTTTCAATGGCTTGGGTAAGGGTGCCCTATGGCTTGCACGTTAGCGAGAGCATCCCGGATAGCGCCCTTCGGTTCATGGCCTGAGCTGCGTCCTTAGTCTCTCCAGCGCCTGCTTGGTCTTTTCTTGGTCGACCACTCCAGCTGGGCCGGTCATGTAAGAGATGGATGTGACGGAAAGGTCCTTCTTTTTGACCACCACGCGGACGCTGCGGCCAAACTCCTCTATCCGTAGTGATGCAATGTCATGATGTTGGATCAGCAGCATCGTGTCATACCGTTCTTCTGGTTCGATCCACTGCTGAAAATAGAGTCCATTCTTCGTTATAAGCAACGAGCCCAGCAGCGGGATTGGCTGGCTCCGGATATCGGAGAAACCGTTGGCATTGACTGCCCAAGCTCCCGCTCCTGCCATGATGACGTCTCCGGCGTCGGATGGAAGTTGTGCAGTCGCTAGTGTCTGATAGTTCGGATCCTTGACGGGTCCGAAGGAGTTAAAGCCGGTTAGCCCCAACATGCTGACGAGGACGATGCCGAAAAGATGAAACCGCTTCTGCATGTCGGTTCTCTCAGTCCTTGTTCTTCAGCTGATCAAGGCGGATTAGGACGCTGCCAATCTTTGATAAAAGGAATCCGAAAAAAGCGCCATTCACGCCAGCGACTGCATATGTCGCTACCAGTGTGCTGCTCCAAATGGTCTTTGTTGAGTAAAGTCCTTCGGAAACCTGAATCCTTCCAAACATAAAAATACAAAGTGCCGCACCGATGAGGCTCAGCCAGATGATTGCTTGTCCAATCATTGCCGTGTACTCGCCCTCTGAGAGCGCCTCTTCCGGTGTTGAGGTGGGATTCGAGACGGCGACTACGTTGGCCGTCGAGGTGTCCTGAGTGCCTATGCATTTCCCGCACAGGTCTGACATTAGCCCAGCCTTTTCCTTGCCGCATGACTTACAGATAGCCATTGGTCCCCCTCCCTTGGTTGCGGTGGCAAGGATTGCCACCATCTGAAGACTATAGTCCGTCGACCTACAGTCGCGCCACTCCCAAAGTCGGATGCCTATGGCAACCGTCAAGGAAAAACGTAGGGACGCGCTGCAAACCTCTTTCGGAGAGATATTGCGCCAAATCCGTGAGGAGAAGGGGATATCTCAACAGGAGCTTGCCTTTGAAAGTGAGCTTGATAGAACCTACATCTCACTTTTGGAACGTGGGTTACGTCAGCCCACATTAGGCACCCTGCTATCGCTTGCATCGGCACTGAACGTCGAAGGCGCGGAACTAGTTCGCAGAGCAGAGGCTCATCCGGTCTACCGTAATGCTCTCAGTGGCACCTAATGCGAGAGCACGTCTGAAGTTGCCGGATATTGAAGAGCCTCCGCTATGCCGCGCTCACCGTGAAGCCGAAGTATCGAGCTAGGAAGTACCGAGCGAACAGCATGCATTCTGAGTATTGCGGATAGCGCGATTTTTCCTGCGAACTCAGTTCCAATCTCAGTTGCGGCATCTGTGATTTCGAGAAAGGTCTCTCCCGTTGGAAGCTGTTCTGTGCAGAACGTTGTCCCTACAGCGAGAGCGAAGCGTTCACCGAAGGACAGTAGTGGGAGCGGTAGGTGAGTTAGGGCGATAGCTTTGCAATCAATTGCAGCCTTGAACGAAGACCAGAGCTGGTCGGGCTCCGGTCGAGGCATGGCTGCCACTGGTCGCCCAATCGCTTTGGCGACCGCATACAGCATTACTGCCTGGACATAGGGTCCGCCGTCGCACCCAAGAGAATCGACCCGGAAGTTCTCCCTTGCTTCAGTTGATTCCACATATCTATTCTGCCCCTGCTTTCTCATACTTACATACCCTTGCAAGGATTGAATTCCAAGCGTCAGTAGTGCCGGACGGGGTGTACGTTGGCTGGCGGTCGGCACGATGGTCAAGAATGATGCTGATTGCCCGTTGGGCAACTGACTCGTTGTTGGATGTCAAGAGCTCTGCAAGTCGTTCAACTGCATGGGCTGCTAGGCCGCTGAGTGCTCTAGCAGCCTCGGCTTGTGACTCATTTAGAAGTTGATCGACGAGCATGCGAAAGTCAGTGCGCGCATTCCATTGGCACAATGTTTTCGCAGTGACGTTCAAGGCTTCAGCTGCTTTCCTTGACGTGTAACCACTTGCGAGCATTAGTGCGGCTTGGCGCTGTCTCGGAGATAGACCTTTCTTCACTTTTATTCACCGGGTCATTTCCCGCCAAGCCGGTGCATATAGCTATCGTTGAACCACGTGCGCCTGTCCTCTGTCTTACGGGCAACGTAGGGTGCTGGTGCCGATAGGTTTCCGTTCATGCGAACAGCATGAGCGCTCTTTCCCATTGCGACTGTGGTCGAACTCGAGGTTGCTGCTTTGAACAGGAAGTCGGCGCGTTGCACTGCGGATCGTCCAGAATTGTACGTAGCAGCTTCAGCATTGCGGCGGGATTGGTCCAAGGACTCGTGCGTTTGCAGATTACTCATCGTTTGACTCTTTGAAACGCGCAGTTTCGCGTTCAGTTCATTGATTGTGGCGACGGGTGCACCTATGTTTGAGGAATATGGCTGAACGGACATTCTTGAGGCGGATTCCGTTTCATTTCGGTCCTGTCTGGACGAAATCTTCTTCTGAGCTGGCTGCTTGGGCTGATTTGCGGCCTTTCGGACAAGTGTTGGAGAACTCATCGGGGTGCAGGTTGTTGCAGATGCGTAGTTAGAAGAGGTTTCACTCTTCTTAATCATGGATTTGCCAGTGGACTGGAGGGTGTTCAGATCGAGGGTCATGATAAGAGCTCCGGCTTTCTGGATAGGCTACACGTGCTTATACCTCCGAACATCTTTGCAATGATTTGCAAAGCAGCTACTTCTGTGTTTGCGGAAGAGCTTTGGAAAGAAATGAATCTGACGCGTTGTGTTTGATTGAGAGCGCGAAATTGATGATCTCAGACTTCTTGTCGAGCTTCATTTGTTTGATTATGCGAATCCTCTCGGATTCAAGTGAAGAGAGCTCGCTGTTGAGCTTTTCGACAATTTCACTCATCTGCGGATCACTCATGTCCTCATAACGAGCGACTTCTAGATAGTTTTGAAACAATTCAATTGCCCAGGTCAATCGGCTTTGCTTTTGCTTGGCGCGCTTCTTATAGGATTCTTCTAGCATTTGGAGATGGTGAGGCCATATCCAGCTACTCATGAGGTCAGTTGGAACGTGTGCCAGAATCTTCTCCGGCTCCTTTCCGCTTGCCAGCTGTTTGTAGACGGTGTTGTAAGTCTTTCCTGCTCGTTTCGCTAACTGCTTTGTGGTAACCGAGGTTCCATCTTTTAGCTTGTGCCAGCGGGCAACTTTCCGTGTGCCGGTTTGCTTGCGCTTTGAAGCCCATTCCAAGTTGCCAATCTTGTAGGGACTGTCTTTCCCTTTGACCCTTTCGAGGGTAAACCGCTTCTTCCCATGGAGTTCCCAGGATTTAGTGGACACCTGACCGAGGGTGGCGATGCGCTGCCTCGAACTCGTCAGGACTGACCCCGCCTAGATGGCTGTGGCGGCGTGTTGGATTGTAAAA
>NZ_JBRRDW010000085.1:0-10406 GCF_056759895.1 Stenotrophomonas sp. STEN038 | reverse complement strand
CCCCCCGCGCCCCTCCCCCCCGGCGGGGGGTGGTGGGTTAATGGGGTTGGGGCCGAGCTTGGCGGGGGTGGTGTTTTTGGTTAAACCCCCCTCCCTGGTTGGGCTCGGCACTACCTCCAACTAAGCAGCGCACCCATCCCCAACCCTCCCCTTGGCCGTCGGCCAAAGGGAGGGAGCGCAAAGCCATTACCAGACCTTGACCCGCTTCTCAGGTGCCAGATACAGCTTCTGGCCTTCCTTGACCTCGAACGCCGGGTACCACGCATCCAGATTGCGCACGGTCAGTGCACGGAACTGGCCCGGTGCATGCACATTGGTCAGCAGCGAATTACGCAGCGCCTGCTCGCGTGCCTTGCTGCGCCATGCCTGGGCGAAACCAAGGAAGAAGCGCTGGTCCGGGGTGAAGCCTTCCAGCGTCTGCTCCTGCTTGCCCTGCAGTGACAGGCGGTAAGCGTCATAGGCGGTGCCGAGACCGGCAACGTCGGCGATGTTTTCGCCCAGGGTCAGGCGACCGTTGACGCGCACGCCCGGGAACGGCTCATAGCTGTCGAACTGCATCGCCAGCGCATCACCTGCAGCGTTGAACTTCTTCAGGTCGTCCGCCGTCCACCAGTTGTGCAGCTTGCCGGTTTCGTCGAACAGCGCGCCGGCATTGTCGAAGCCGTGGCTGATTTCATGACCGATCACCGCACCGATGGCGCCGTAGTTGATCGCATCATCGGCGGCACCGTCGAAGAACGGCGGCTGCAGGATCGCTGCCGGGAACACCAGGCGGTTTTCCAGCGGCACGTTCATCGCATTGATGGTCTGCGGCAGCATCGCCCATTCGCTGTGGTCGACCGGCTTGCCGAGTTTGGCGATATTGCGCTGGTATTCGAACAGCGAGGCCCGCTGGGCGTTGCCCAGTGCATCGTCCGCTTTCACTTCCAGCGCACTGTAGTCACGCCACTTGCTCGGGTAGCCCATATCCACCTTGAGCCCGGCAACCTTGGCCTTGGCGTGGGCCTTGGTTTCCGGCGACATCCATTCCAGCGCGTCGATGCGCTTGGCGAAGGCGGCGATGATGTTCTTGGCCATCTCATCGGCGCGCGCCTTGGTGTTGGCATCGAAGTGGCGCTCGACGTAGATCTTGCCAACCGCCTCGCCAACCGCGCTGTTGGTTTCGGCAACCGCGCGCTTCCAGCGATCGCTCTGCTGCGGGGTGCCGCTCATCGCGGTGCCGTGGAAGGCGAAGTGTGCGTCGGCGAAGGCCTTGGGCAGATAGGCTGCGGCTTCATCCAACGCATGGAAGGCCATGTAGTCCTTCCATACATCCAGCGGCTCACTGGCGACCAGCGTGGACAGGCCAGCGACAGCCTTGGGCTGCCAGACGATGAAGTCCTGCTGTGCACCCAGGTTGGCGCCCTCCAGGAATGCCTTCCAATCCATGCCCGGTGCCTTGCCGGCGAGGTCGGCCTGCTTCCAGGCGTTTGCGCCCTTCTGCACGTCGTTGGTTTCTTCCTGGGTGGCGTGCGCGCGGGCGATCTTGGTTTCCAGTGCGACGATGCGCGCCGCCTTGGCGGCCGCATCCTTGTCGCCGGACAGCTCCAGCAGCTTGGCCACATAGCCTTCATAGGCCTTACGCAGCTCGGCCATGCGGCCGTCCTGCAGGTAGAAGTCGCGGTCTGGCATGCCCAGGCCGCCCTGCACCAGGTAGGGCGCGTTGCGATCGGGCTGCAGCAGATCCACCGACACCCACACGCCGAACAGGTGCGGCGTGTAGAAGTTGGTGGCGTTCAACAGATCCACATCGGCACGCATGCTGGCACCCAGGGCTTTGGCCAGCGCCGGCTTGTCGGCAATGCCGGCAATGGCCTGCAGTGCCGGCTGCACCGGCGTGGTGCCGCGCGCTTCGATGCCGGCTTCGTCCATGAATGCGGCGTAATAGTCGCCAATCTTGCGGATTTCGCCGGGATTGGCCTTGCCGGCTTCCTCCATGATGGCGCGGGTGTCGGCCAATGTTTTCTCTGCGATCACATTGAAGCTGCCATAACTGGAGCGATCGGCCGGTATCTCGGTGCGCTGCACCCATTGCCCATTGGCGAAGTCGTAGAAGTTGTCGCCGGCGGGCACGCTTCGATCCATGCCGTCGGCATCAAAGCCAAAGCTGCCCAGCTGCGGTTTGGCAGCGCTGCTGGCGGGCGCGGGTGTTGCGCTGGTATCAGTGGCGGGCGTGCTGGCGTCCTTTGCGCAGCCGCTGAGGGCAAGTGCGCTGCCGATTGCCAGTACGAGGAAAGAACGTTGCAAAGCCATGACGGTATCCGGAGGATGTGTATGACAAGTCTAGACCTCGAACCCCGTTCACAAAGATATTGATTCTGGCACTTGACGGATGTGCACAAGTGCGGGGAATGCGAGAAAATTGGTCACGCACTCTTCACGCCGACGGTGATTGTGCTGCATGCTTGAGCGAACGCGCTGCAGGTGGTGTCTGGGGAGACATTCGCAGGGTGGAGTATGTGGTGTTCGCATGCGGCCGTTGCAGGTCCCCACCTGCCGGTTCCTAGTTGTAGTGATGCCAGGACCAACATACGCAATGCCAGCTTTCCGCCTACTGATACGTTGGACTCACCGGTGACTCGGACACCGGCTCATCCATTGCGGGTCATGATCATTGCCGGTGTGGCGGTGGGTTTGCTGTTGGCAGGCGGCATGATCAGCATGTTGTGGAATGACCGCAGCAGTCGGCTTGAGGCCGCGCAGCGGCAGTCGGCGGCGTTGGCCAGTGGCAGCAGCCGCTTGCTGCGCGCGCAGTTGGTCACCTGGGAACGCGCGTTGCGCGGCACCGCCAGCGATACCCGGGAGTTCTATCGACAGGTGCCTGAGCAGGCACCTGCCTTGTTTGAGGCCAGCGTGCGCGGTGTGCTGGAGCGCAACCAGGACCTCGCATCCATCACCCTGGTGGATGATCGCGGTGTGCCGCTGTCAGCTGGGGTGGGCGATCTCACGTTGCAGAGTTGGGTGGTTCCGGAGAATCGCCTGCTCAACGGTGGCCTTTTTCTCGGTGCTCTGGAGCAGACCGCCGACAAGCATTGGGTGCTGCGTGCAGCCCTGCAGGTGCAGCCCGGTCAGTGGTTGTTGACACGGGTGCGGCTTGGCGCTTTCCAGGAGGTTGTCAGCGGCCTGGATCTGGGCCGCGATGGCACCGCCTCCATTGGCAACCGTTACGGGCAGTTGCTCGCCCATAGCCGCGACCCGGAGCGCTTGGTTGGCAGGCCCCTGGCGAAGCCGATGCGGGTTCTGCCGCCGTCACCGACGGTGTTGAAACGTGGTGTGGTGACCAGTCCTTTTGACGGCCAACGCCGCATCGCCGCGGTCAGCGTGCCAACCGATTTCCCGTTGAGTCTGTACGCCTCACTGTCCTACCGTGAGGTGATGGCGGGCTGGTATCTGCTGCTGTATGCCTCCATCGGCGTCTATCTGCTGTATTTGACCGGTTTTGCCTACCTGCTGTATCGGGTTGACCGCAGTACCCGACACCAGCAGCAGCTCAGCGAAGAATTGCAGGCCGGCAATGCCGAGCTGGCATTGGCACACGAAGTTGGCAAGGTAGGCACCTGGTCCATTCATGGCGCACGACCGATCGTGTATTGGTCGGCGCTGACCCAGCAGATGCTGGGCCTGCCGGGGCGCAGCACTTCGCTGGAAGGGTTTTTGACGCGGGTACACGAGGAAGACCGCGCTTGGCTCAACGACATGCTCGTGCGTGCCTTGGCCGGCAAGGGTGCCTTGAACGCGATGTTCCGGCTGCGCAGCGGCGATGGTTCGTTGCGCTGGCTGTCCGCGCGCGGTGAGCTGGTCGATGATGCCGGTGAAAGCAAGCGCCTGGCCGGCGCGGTGGTCGACATCAGCGAGCGGGTCACCACCGAGGCGCGCGCGCAGGAGGCGCAGCGCCAGTTCCGGCTGGTGTTCGATCGCAACCCGGCGCCGTTCTGGATCTTCGATCTGATTACCCTGCGCTTCCTGGAAGTGAACCAGGCCGCGATCGATCAATACGGTTACAGCCGCGATGAGTTCCTGGCGATGTCCATCCTCGACATACGTCCGGCAGCGGAATGGGATGAGATCCGCCAGACCGCCGGCCGTGCGTTGAGCGGCGACCTGCTGGGGCTGCAGATCAGCACCCATCTGCGCAAGGACGGCAGTGCCTTCCACGTGCAGGCGCATTTCGCCAAGCTGGAATTCGCCGGCCGCAATGCCTGCCTGGTGCTGGCCGAAGATGTCAGCCAGCGTCTGCGCTACGAGAATGAACTGGCCTACCGCGCCAGTCACCATGCCGGTACCGGTCTGCTGACCGTGCGTGCGCTGTCCGAGCGCCTGGATGCCGGCAGCCGCGGCTACACCATCGCCCACGTGCAGCTGCGTGGCCTGCAGATGATCACCGATACCCTGGGCCGTGATGCCGGTGAGGAGGCGCTGCGCGCGGTGTCGGTGCGGCTGGGTGGCCTGGCCGCCCGCCATGGTCTGCTGGCGCACCAGCCGGCCGAAGACTTCGTGCTGGCGATCGAAGGCGAGGGCGACCCGCAGATGGCGCTCAATGCCTTGTTGGCGGCGGTGGCCGAGCCCATCCGCGGCCGCGATACCTATCACCAGCTGGAAGCACGCATCGGTGTGGCCAGCTGCCCGCGCGACGGTGAACTCGCCGAGCAGGTGCTGGGTCGCGCGGCACAGGCCGCGCATGCCGCGCGCGAAACCGGTGTGGCGCTGCTGCACTTCCACACCGGTATGGCGGCGCACTATACCGAGCGGTTGCAGCTGGCCGGGCGTATCCATATGGCCATCGACCGCGGCGAATTCCTGCTGCACTTCCAGCCGATCATGGATGCCTCCGAAGGCAGCCCGGTGGCGCTGGAGGCCTTGCTGCGCTGGCCGCAGGCCGATGGCAGCTTCATCGCGCCGGCTGACTTCATCCAGCTATGCGAAGACACCGGACTGATCATCGCGCTCGGCCGTTGGGTGATCCACGCCGCTGCCCGCGCGCAGAAGCAACTGTCCATCGCTGGCTGGCAGCATCTGCCGATCGCGGTGAACGTCTCGGCCGTGCAGCTGTTCAACAGCGATCTGGTCGGCGAGTTCAGCCGTGCGATGCAGGACCACGGCCTGGCCCGTGGCGCGCTGCAGATGGAACTCACCGAGAGCGTGCTGATGCGCAATCCGACCCAGGCGCTGCAGACCCTGGGCCATCTGCATGCCAATGGCGTGGGTGTGGCCTTGGATGATTTTGGTACCGGCTTCTCCAGCATGTCCTACCTGCAGCACCTGCCCTTGGATTCGCTGAAGATCGACCGTGGCTTTGTCAGCGACGTCGAAAGCAATCCACGCAACGCTGCCATCTGCCGTGCGCTGTTGTCGTTGGGCCACAGCATGGGCTTGTCGGTGATTGCCGAGGGCGTGGAGACCGAAGGCCAGCGGCGCTGGCTCGCCGCGCATGGCTGCGACCAGGTGCAGGGGTATCTGCTGGGCCGGCCGATGCCGCTGGAGCAGGTGCTGACGATGCTGGCAGGTAGCCGCTCAAGTTGAGCGGGTCGCGTCCTCGTCCAGGCATTCGACCAGATAGTCGATGAAACTGCGCACCTTCGGTGCCAAATGGCTGCGGCTGGTATAGACCGCATAGATACCGATGGCCGGTACTTCCCACTCTGGTAGTACCGGTACCAGGCGGCCATCGGCCAGTGCCTGATCGATGATGAAATCGGGCTGGGCGATGATGCCCATGCCGGCGATGGCGGCTTCACGCAGCACCTCGCCATTGTTGGCACGCAGATGCGGTTGCAGCGCGATGCTGACCTCGCCCTGCGGCCCTTGCAGCTGCAGCATTTCGCCGGCGGCGGAGTAGGTATAGGACAGGCACTCGTGTGCGGCCAGGTCCTGCGGGGTGGCAGGCGTGCCGCGGCGGGTCAGATAGGACGGCGCTGCGCACAGACGGATGCGGACCTGGGCCAGATGCCGGGCAATCAGGTTGGGCGCGGGTTGGCGGGTGATGCGGATGGCCAGATCGAAGCCTTCCTCGACCATGTCCACCAGACGGTCGGACAGCTGCAGATCCAGCTCCACCTGCGGGTAGCGTGCGCTGTAATCCGGCAGCAGCGCGCCCAGCCGGGCGATGCCGTAACTGACCGGCGCATTGATACGCAGCCGTCCGGACGGCTGCAGCGCCTGTGCACCAACCGAGGCCTCCAGCTCGTCGAACTCGGACAGCAGCTGCACGCAACGCTGGTAGTAGGCCGCACCGGTGCTGGTCGGGCTGACCCGGCGCATGGTGCGGTTGAGCAGGCGCGTGGACAGGCGCTTCTCCAGTGCGGCGACCTGGCGGGTGACGGCGGCGGTGGATAGGTCCAAGGCATCGGCGGCGGCGCTGAAGCCATTGCGTTCGACCACCGCGACAAACACCCGCATGGCATCGATGGTGTCCATTGTTTCCGTTTCCGCAATAAAACGTTGCTGTCGAGATTATTTGTTGCTGGTGCTCCGAGCAATAACCTGTGCGCTCCCCAAACCCCGTCAGGGAGCCCACGATGAGCAGCCAGCTGCCTTCCCTCTACATCTCGCATGGTTCACCGATGACCGCCCTGCAGCCGGGGCTGGTTGGCCCGCGCCTGGCCGAACTGGCCGCCGGGATGCAGCGGCCGCGGGCGATCGTCATGGCCTCGGCGCATTGGCTACGGCGCGCGCCGCAGGTATCGGCGGCAGCCCAGCCGGAGACCATCCACGACTTTGGTGGTTTCCCGGAGGAGCTCTATCAGCTGCAGTACCCGGCACCGGGCGCGCCGGCGCTGGCCCAGGACGTGGCTCAGCGGCTGGCCGATGCCGGCCTGCAGCCGAGCATCGACCCGCAGCGCGGGCTCGATCATGGTGCCTGGGTGCCGTTGCGCTATCTCTATCCGGAGGCCGATATCCCGGTGCTGCAGGTATCGATCCAGCCGGGGCTGGGCCCGAAGCACCAGTTTGCGATGGGCCGTGCATTGGCGCCGCTGCGTGAGCAGGGCGTGCTGATCATCGGTTCGGGCAGCATCACCCACAACCTGCATGACTGGCGCAATTACCAGGACGGCAAGGAAGCGCCGTATGTGCGCCCGTTCATCCAATGGGTGGAGGAGAAACTGGAGGCCGATGATCTGCCGGCCATGTTCGATTACCGCCAGCAGGCGCCGTTCCCGGCGCAGGTGCATCCCACCGATGAACACCTGTTGCCGCTGTACTTCGCGATGGGTGCGGCCGGTAGCGATGAACTGGGTGCGCAACGGATTGATGCCGGTATCGACATGGGATTCCTGGCAATGGATATCTACCGCTTTGATGGCAAGGCGTGACTGACGGCAGCAGGTGACAGTCGGCGTGCAGCGCAGGAACCAGCGCTGCACGCTGAGTGATCTGACGCTGGCGTGATGCGATTGCGAGCGATGATGGAGCACATCGACAACAGCATCGCCTGATTGCTGTGGTAATTTCCCGGTATTCATCCGCCACTGCCAGTCGGCAGCCTGCTGTCGTGGTAGTGAATCCGTGGAACGGGCATGCACACGATTGAAGTAGTTCTGGCGATGCTGGTGGCGGTAGTCGCCAGTGGCTATCTGGTAAGAATCCTCCCCTTCTCATTGCCGTTGCCCTTGGTGCAGATCGGCTTGGGCGCGCTGATTGCGGGTGTGTTCAATCGCGGCCATGCGCTCGAGCCGGACATGTTCTTCCTGCTGTTCCTGCCGCCGCTGCTGTTCCTGGACGGTTGGCGTATTCCCAAACAGGGCCTGTTCCGCGACAAGGGCGCCATCCTGGAGCTGGCGTTCGGGCTGGTGGTGTTCACCGTGCTTGGCGCCGGCCTGCTCATCCACTGGATGATTCCATCGATGCCGTTGGCAGTGGCGTTTGCGTTGGCGGCGATCATCTCGCCTACCGATCCGGTGGCAGTTGGCGCGATTGCCTCACGCGTTCCCATTCCCAAGCGCCTGATGCACATCCTGGAAGGCGAGTCGCTGTTGAACGATGCCTCCGGCCTGGTCTGCTTCCGCTTCGCAGTGGCGGCGGTGATGACCGGTTCGTTCTCACTGGCCGAGGCATCGCTGACCTTCCTGTGGGTGGCGTTCGCTGGCCTTGCCATCGGCGTGGCGGTTACCTGGAGCGTGTCCACCTTCCAGCGCTGGTTGTGGCGCAGCTTCGGTGAAGAGCCTGGCGCGGCGCTGCTGGTCAATCTGCTGATTCCCTTTGCCGCCTACCTGTTGGCCGAAGAACTGCACGCGTCAGGCATCCTCGCGGCAGTGGCCGCGGGTGTGACCATGAGTTACGTGGAGCTGACCGGTCGCATCAGCGGCAGCATGCGCGTGCAGCGCAATGCGGTGTGGAACATGGTGCAGTTCAGCTTCAACGGCATCATCTTCGTGCTGCTGGGCGAGCAATTGCCGGGCATCGTCGAGCGCGCTATCGAGACGATGTCGGAGACCGGCCATCACAGCGCGTGGTGGCTGCTGGTCTATGTGCTGGCCATAAATGCCGTGCTGGTGGTACTGCGGCTGGTCTGGGTATGGCTGTCGCTGCGCTGGAACCTGTTGCGGGCGCGGATGCGTGGCGAAAAAGAAACTACCAGTACCTCGTGGCGGGTGGTGTTGGCGATGTCGGTGGCCGGCGTGCGCGGTGCGATCACCTTGGCTGGCGTGTTGACGTTGCCATTGATGATTCCCGGTGGCGAACCATTCCCTGCGCGTGATCTGGTGATCTTCCTGGCCGCTGCGGTGATCCTGGTGTCGTTGGTCGGTGCCAGCCTGATGCTGCCGCGCCTGCTCAAAGGCCTGGAGCTGCCCAAGGACGACGACAGCCGGCGCGAGGAGGACCTGGCCCGCAGAGCTTCATCAAAGGCGGCCTTGGCGGCGGTCGAGAAGGCCCGGCAGGGATTGGTCGAGGGCCAATCGACCACGGCGGTGCAACTGCTCAACGATGCCGCGGCACGGGTGAGCCTGCTGTACCAGCGCAATCTGGAGAAAGGTCAGGGCCCGGATGAAGACCCGGAGAAAGTGCGGCGCATGGAGCAGGCCTATCGCAGTCTGCGTACGGCTGGCTTGAATGCCGAGCGCGAGGAGCTGTTCCGGTTGACCCGACGCGGGCAGGTATCCGATGAGATCGCGCGCAAGCTGATCCGCAATCTGGATCTGCTGGAGACGCGGCAGCGGGATTGAGGGTGTTTTGGGGGCTCGTTAGCCAGGAGCTTCCCCTCACCCCAACCCCTCTCCCGTAAACGGGAGAGGGGCTCGGATCGCGTCGGCTGCCAGTGCACCAGCCCCTCTCCCGCTAGCGGGAGAGGGGTTGGGGGTGAGGGCAAGCCTTTAAGCTCTTAAGCGTTCTTCAACTCAAGAAAATACGGCTCAACCGTACCTTTGATCTTCAGCGTCATCGGGTTGCCTCGGCGGTCACGGGCCTTGCCGGCCTGGACGCGGATCCAGCCTTCCTGCACGGAATACTCTTCCACGTCATCGCGCTCGATGCCGTTGAAACGGACGCCAACACCACGCTGCAGGGCTTCAGCATTGTGGAACGGACTCTGCGGGTTGATCGCCAAATGATCGGGAGGGGTATCGCTCATCGTGATTCTTGGGTGCAGGCCACCGTGGCCTACTTCTGCCGCACAGGATAACCGCTGCGGCCCTCGCTTCGGTTTTTGATGGCTTCCGTTGGCGGCCCGGGAGCGTCAAAATGCGCGGCATTACGTAGTGGAAGCCGCCTCATGCCTGACAACAGTGCCGATTACGAAGACTCCGATGAACTGCAACCGGACTTCGACGAAGACGACCATCCGGCGCGGGTCTGGAACCTGCTGTGGCTGATCAACCCCGGCGATGAGGACGCCGCGCTGCAGCAGTTCGATGCCTGGCGCGAGGCGCGCGCGGGTAACGAGGAAGACGCCAGCGACGAGCAATGGCTGTGGGACCTGAAGGATGCCATCGACTGGCGTTCAGGTTTCTACGTGGATTGGAAGGACACCGATTCCTTCGTCGCCGCGCTGAACGAGATGGCGGTGCGCTGGAACCTGGACATCGCCTGGGGCGGTGACTTCGACGACGAAGACTTCACCGACGACCTCGACGTACCAACGCTGATGACCACCGCCCATGACCGCCTGCGCGAGCACGGGTACACGGTGTGGAACTGGAATACCGGTGGCGACGCCTACGCCGGCTGGGTGGCACTGAGCCGCGACGACGAAGCGATGCTGGCACTGTGCTCGTTGCTGGGTGTGGAAGTCCGCCCGGGCAGCGACCCGTTCTGAGTCTCGCAGCAACTGTAGTGGGGGGCGCGCGCGCGGCAGGGGTCTCGGGGGGCGGGGGAGGGGAAGCGGTGGCGGCCCGCCGCCAGGCCATAGTGATAGACAGGGCTCGTCAACACGC
>NZ_JBRRDW010000084.1:0-11597 GCF_056759895.1 Stenotrophomonas sp. STEN038 | reverse complement strand
GGGGTCCGGTGGCTGCCCTTTTTGCTGTGGTCTCTGGGGGTGGGTTGGGGGGCTGTTGCTTGTGGGCTTTGGGCTTTGGGCTTTGGGCTTTGGAACCTCGGCGATCGTTGCCTCGTTTCACCATTTCGGCCTCGCCCTGCCCTCCCCGCTCCGCGCCCCGGTCCTTGCGCTGGCGCAAGTGCGTTCGAGGAGCAGCGAACCAGTGGTTCGCAAGCTGCTCCTCTCACCCCGCAAGCGGGAGAGGGGCTCGCAGACCGCGCGCACTGGCAGTACGCCAAAACAAAAAGCGGCCCCGTCTCCAGGGCCGCCCGACATCAAACAAACCACCTAAAACTCAGAAGCTCTGCGTGTACCGCATATACAACTGCCGACCGTAACCGTTGTACAGATAGTTGTTGAAGTTGGTCGGCGAGTACGCCACGTCGTACACCGGCGCCTTGTTGGTCAGGTTGCGCACGCCCAGCGAGATGCTCGCCTTCCACGGGGTGTTGTAAGCGAACTGCAGGTCATGGGTGATGTACGCCCCGCCACAACGCTTAACGTAACCCTCGGCCTTCAGCTCCGAGCAGCTGTAATCGCCCTGGTAGTAGTCCACGTAGTAGCCCGGCTCGTAGCCGATCATGTTCATGGTCCAGGCCACGCTCCAATCGCCCCGCTCCCAGCGCGTGTTGAGGTTGGCTCGCCATTCCGGATAACCGCTGGTGCCCACGTATTCGTCCGAGCCGTAGCGGCTGTCGACCTTGTAGCTGTGGGTCCAGGAACCCTGCAGCGACGACGTCAGCTTGCCCCAGTTGTCAAAGTCGAACTGGGTACGGATGTTGAGGTCCACACCATCGGTCTTGACCAGGCCTTCATTGCCGTAGCCCGCGTACACCGACTGGATGGAGCCGTCGGTGTTGCGCACCACCGACAGGTTCTCCGGCAGGAACTGGCCCAGCTCGGTGCGGTTGATCACCGTCTGCGCGGAGTACCACTTGATCTGGTTCTCGATCTTGGTATTCCAGTAGTCCACGGTGACATTGGCCCAGGAGAACGGGTCATACACCACGCCGAAGCTGAACTGCTTGGAGGTCTCAGCCTTCAGATCCGGATTGGCGACGTGGTAGCCGTTGATCTGGATGGAGCTGGAAGCAGCCAAGCCATAAGCCAGCGCGGTGGCTTCATCGGTCACCGTGTCAGCTGAGAACGCAGTCTGCTGGTTCAGCGCCTGCAAGGTCGGTGCGCGGAAGCCCTCACCGTAAGAGGTGCGGAAGGTCAGGTTCTGCAACGGCTGGTAGCGCAACGACAGCTTGGGCGAGGTTGCGTCGCCGAAGTCGGAGTAATGGTCGTAACGCAGCGCCACGTCCGCCGAGAAGTTGTTGAAGATCGGCAGGCTCCATTCGGCGTAGGCCGAACTCAGCGTGCGATCACCCCAGGCTGAGTTGCCCGAGGAACCACCAACATTGCCGGCAGCAGACTGCTGGTCATAGATGTCCGAGTAGTCGTGCTTGCTGTACTCGCCGCCGACCGCCAGTGCCGATACGCCGCCGGGCAACTCGAACAGATCGGTGGTCAACTGCGCGTTGAACTCCTGCTGTTTGTAATAGGTATTGCGGTTGATGGTGGTGGCGATGGCATCAAGCACCGCAGCCGAGTTGGAGTACGGATCAAATACGTTGTACTCGCCCGATTCGAAATATTTCTCCGCCACCGGAATGTTCACGTAGTTGTAGCCGGTGATGGTTGCGCGCGACTCATTGCTGCGCACGCCGAAATCAACCGCAGTGCTGTCGGTCAGCTGGCCATGCAGGCTGAGGTTGACGTCGTGGCTGTTCTCGTCGGTATAGGTAAAGCGATTACCCAAGGCAGCGAACCGGTGCTTGATGTAAGCATCCTGGCCGGTGGTGTTGTTCGGGCTGTCGGCGCTGACGAAGATGCTCTCTGGCACCGGCGCGTAGACGCTGTCGCTGTTCTTGCGGTTGACGTAGATATCGGCGTTGACAGTCCAGACATCGTCGATGCTGTATTCGCTGCGCAGGAACAGGTTCTTGTTCTTGATGCTGGCGGTATCGGCCATGTCGCCGACATAGTTGTACAGGCAGCTGGTACGGCCCGAGCTGCTGGTGCTCTCATAGAAATTGGTGCCCGAGCAGCCGCCCGGCACCACCGAACTATTGTTGGTGTACAGGTTGGAGCCGGGAATGGTGCTGCCATCGGCGGCCGTCAGCACGTTGAGGTAGTTGTTGGAGTACGAGGAGCCAGCCACCGTGTCGGACCAGGGGTAGTCGCGCACGAAGCTGATCTTCTGGTTGGTATAGGAGATACCGCCCATCACCGAGCCGCGCTCACCTGCGGCGCCAAACAGCACCGAGCCTTCCGATGCATCGCCACCGTATTTGTTGTCGGTGATACCGGCGCTGACCTGGAACCCCTCGTAGTTCTTGCGGGTGATCACGTTGACCACGCCGCCAATGGCGTCGGCGCCGTAGATCGCTGAAGCACCGTCGGTCAGTACCTCGATGCGCTCCACCGCTGCTGCCGGAATCGAGCTCAGGTCCTGGCCTTCACCGGTCAACGGCGACACCGCTGCACGGCGACCATCGATCAGGATCAGGGTGCGGCCTTCGCCCAACCCGCGCAGGCTCAAGCCGGCAAACGATTGCGCCGAACTTCCCGAGCTAGGCACGAACGAGCCGAACGAATTGAAACTGGAACTCTGCAGGATGTCGGCCACGGTGGCCTTTCCACTTACTTCGATGTCCTCGCGGCCGATCACGGTAATCGGCAATGCACCTTCCACGTCTGCACGCTTGATGCGCGAACCGGTGATCTCGATACGGTCCAAGGTGGTGGCGTTGCCGTTCCCTTGAGTTTCCTGCGCCAGCGTAGTTCCGCTGATGGACAGGCCAATGGCAATTACCAGGGCGCCCCGGTGCAGACCGGGGTTCAATTTATTCTTTTTCATTGTTCGCGTGTTCCAGATGAAGAAGGACACGTCCTGATCGCTCAGAACCGTTACTGGGACGCTGCGCTGGATGACACCAACCGCATCGGCCTGACGGAAAATTAACGATCGAATTTCGCCGCTGTTTTTCGCTGCGTGGCAGCAGGCACGGCGATTCTTGTCATGCCTTGTCAGCCTGCATCAAACGCGTCATGTGCGCCGCATGCGCGCATAAAAAATGCCACTGACAGGGCAGTGGCAAGGAGAGAGAGATGAACCGGTGTTTTCTTGTGGCTCCATCCTGCATCTCCAATATGTTGAGAATTTGTCTAAAACCGACTTTATTTCGTGCAGAGATTGCTGGATCGCAACACATCAGGCGCCATCCAACCCCACCTGACATGGTCCACCACATCCGCAGCGGGGGAAGCGCACACCAAACGCAGCCTGGGAGGTCACAGTCCCAATGCAGAACAGACAGAAGGGGCCTGTTGGCCCCTTCCGTTCACACCTGCCGGTGGCCGGACGATCAGCCGCGATAGCCATTGGTGATGGGATAGCGGCGCTCGCGGCCAAAAGCACGCCGCGACACCTTCGGTCCCGGCGCAGCCTGATGGCGCTTCCATTCGCTGATCCGCACCAGCTTCAGCACCCGGTCCACCACCTCCGGCGCGTAACCGGCAGCAACGATGTCTTCGCGCGACTGTTCCTGATCGATGTAGCGGTACAGGATGCCATCGAGCACGTCGTAGGCTGGCAATGAGTCCTGGTCGGTCTGGTTGTCACGCAACTCGGCCGAGGGCGCGCGGCTAATCACCGCAGGCGGAATCACCGGCGCACCGCCCACCGTATTTCGCCACTTGGACAGGCCGTAGACTTCCGTCTTGTACAGGTCCTTCAGCGGCGCATAGCCACCGCACATGTCGCCGTAGATGGTGGCGTAACCCACCGCATATTCGCTCTTGTTACCGGTCGTGAGCACCAGGCCGCCGAACTTGTTGCTCAGCGCCATCAGAATCACACCGCGACTACGCGACTGCAGGTTCTCTTCGGTGACATCGGCCGCCTGCCCTTCGAACATGGTCGACAACGATTGCATCAAACCCTGGAATGCCGGTTCGATCGGCACCGTCTCCAGCTTCACGCCCAGCGCGCGGCACTGCTCCACCGCCAGATCATTTGACAGATCGGCGGTGTAGCGCGACGGCATGCTGACCGCGGTGACGTTGTCCGCGCCCAGCGCATCGACCGCCATCGCCAACACCAAGGCCGAGTCGATACCACCGGACAAGCCCAGCCACACCTTGCTGAAACCGTTCTTGCCGCAGTAATCCTGGATGCCGCGGGTAACCGCGCGCCAAGCCAAGGCGTCCATGCTTTCATCGCCATCATCGATCCACCGCAACGGCATGAAGCTGCGCGCGGCGGCGTTGTATTCGACCACCAGCATCTCTTCGGTGAAAGCCACGGCAGCCGGATGCACGGTGCCATCGCCATCGGCTACGACCGAGGCGCCATCAAACACCACTGCATCCTGACCGCCGACGGTATTGACATAGGCGATGGCCACGCCGGTCTCGCGGCTGCGCTCGGCCAACAGCGCATCGCGCTGGGCGTGCTTGCCACGCTCGTATGGCGAGGCGTTGGGTACCAGCACCAGTTCGGCCCCCGCTTTGACGGTGGCGGCCAGCGGTTCGGGGAACCACAAGTCTTCACAGATCACCAGACCCAGCTTTACCCCGTTGACCTCGAACACGCAGTTGCCACCGTCCGGATCGACGTCGAAGTAGCGGCGTTCGTCGAACACGGCGTAGTTGGGCAGTTCGCGCTTGCGGTAGGTGGTGTCGACGGCACCATCGCGCAGCACACTGGCAGCGTTGTAGACCACCGCACCGGCGCTCTGCGGCCAACCGACCACGGCGACAATGCCCTGCACCTCGGCGGCGACCCGCGCCAACGCCTGCTCGCAACTGCTCAGGAAACCTGGGCGCATCAGCAGGTCTTCGGGCGGATAGCCGCTGATGGCCAATTCCGGGAACAGCACCACATCGGCACCGTATTCGTCACGCGCCTCCTGCATCAGCTCGATGATGCGGCTCGCGTTACCGTCCACGTCCCCGACCGGGAAATCGAACTGGGCCAGGGCGATGCGTAGCGATTCGGACATATCAACAACCTTCTGCTTGGCCCCGCACCCTGCGGGGGCTTGGTGTTACCGATGCCGCACGCAAGATGCTTTCGCAGACCGCAGCGGCATGGCTCAGGGCTTCATTATTCCAGAACCGCAGCACGCGGAAGCCATTGCGCTGCAGGAAGGCGTCCCGGCGCAGGTCATTGGGGTCGGAGGCATGCTGGCCGCCGTCGAGTTCGATGACCAGTTTCTGCTCCAGGCAGACGAAATCCACGACATAGGGACCGATGGGGTGTTGCCGCCGGAACTTGAAGCCGACCAGATGACGACCTCTGAGGAAGTACCAGATGCGCAGCTCGGCATCGGTCATGCGCCGACGCAGGGCTCGGGCGCTGTTGGTTTTGCTGCCTTTGCGCATGGTTGCCTCCTTTGCAGGGAGACGATTACCTGGCAAGGCGACGGTTGAAATCAGGGAAAGCGCGCTTTTGGATATAACGATTTTGGGCTTTTGGGGCGCTGCCTTCGAGGTGACAGATAGCGATAGGAGAGGCTAACGGCAAGAAGCCAAAGCTTCCCCTCACCCCTACCCCTCTCCCGCAGGCGGGAGAGGGGAAAGCAACTGCCAGAGCTAGAACCAGAGCCAGAGCCAAAGCCAGAGCCCAAGCCACAGCCAAAGCTACAGCCAGTGCAAAAGAAGAGCTTTAGCCAATGATCTAACGTCGACATGGACTTCAACTCTGGCCGTGGCTTGAGCCCTGACCGCGGCTCTGGCTCTGGCTTTAGCTCTGGCTTTAGCTTTGGCTTTGGCTTTGGCTCTGGCTGTCCCCTCTCCCGCCTGCGGGAGAGGGGTAGGGGTGAGGGCAGGCTCTTAGACGTTGCTTTTGTTCTTGGCTTTTCCCCAACCCCAAAAACAAGAAAGGCCACCCGAAGGTGGCCTCTCTCAAATCACTGAAGCGCAGTCTTACTTGACCAGCTTCGCGATGGCAGCGCCCAGGTCGCCCGGCGAACGGACGGTGACAACGCCAGCAGCTTCCATCGCTGCGAACTTGCCCTCAGCCGTGCCCTTGCCGCCCGATGCGATCGCACCAGCGTGACCCATGCGCTTGCCGGCCGGAGCTGATGCGCCAGCGATGAAGCCGACAACCGGCTTCTTCACGAACTGCTTGATGTACTCCGCACCGGCTTCTTCAGCGTCGCCGCCGATTTCGCCAACCATGATGATGCCTTCGGTCTGCGGGTCTTCGTTGAACAGCTTCAGGCAGTCAACGAAGTTCAGGCCGTTGATCGGGTCGCCGCCGATACCGATGCAGGTCGACTGGCCCAGGCCCACTTCCGTGGTCTGCTTGACCGCTTCATAGGTCAGGGTGCCCGAACGCGACACGATGCCGATCTTGCCCGGCATGTGGATGTGGCCCGGCATGATGCCGATCTTGCACTCGCCCGGGGTGATCACGCCGGGGCAGTTCGGCCCGATCAGCACGGTGTCCGGATGCGAACGGGTCAGCACGTTCTTGACGCGCAGCATGTCCAGCACCGGGATGCCTTCGGTGATGCAGACGATGACCTTGATGCCGGCAGCAGCGGCTTCCAGGATCGCGTCAGCCGCGTACGGCGGCGGCACGTAGATGACCGAGGCATTTGCGCCGGTGCTCTGCACGGCATCGGCCACGGTGTTGAACACCGGCAGGTCGATGTGGGTGGTGCCGCCCTTGCCCGGGGTCACGCCGCCGACAACCTGGGTGCCGTACTCGATCATCTGAGTGGCGTGGAAGGTGCCCTGCTGGCCGGTAAAGCCCTGCACGATCACCTTGGTGTTCTTGTTGATCAAAACTGACATTGGATTTCCTTCGGTGTCGGATCAGGCGGCGTTCTTGACAGCTTCAACGATCTTCTTGGCGCCATCGTTGATGTTGTCAGCCGGGATGATGGCCATGCCGCTGTCACGCAGCAGCTGCTTGCCTTCTTCCACGTTGGTGCCTTCCAGGCGCACCACCACCGGAACCTTGACGCCAACTTCCTTCACGGCGGCGATGATGCCTTCGGCAATCATGTCGCAGCGGACGATGCCGCCGAAGATGTTGACGAAGATGCCTTCGACCTTGTCCGAGGACAGGATCAGCTTGAAGGCTTCAATGACGCGCTGCTTGTTGGCACCGCCGCCCACGTCCAGGAAGTTCGCCGGCTCGCCGCCATTGAGCTTGATGACGTCCATGGTGGCCATGGCCAGGCCTGCGCCGTTGACCATGCAGCCGATGTTGCCGTCCATGGTGACGTAGTTGATGTCCAGCTCCGAAGCGATCACTTCGGTCGGGTCTTCCTGGGTCTTGTCGCGCATGGCGACCAGCGCCTTCTGACGGAACGCGGCGTTGTCGTCGCTGTCGAACTTGCCGTCCAGCGCGTACAGGTTGCCGTCGTCCAGGATGGCCAGCGGGTTGATTTCAACCAGCGCCAGGTCCTTTTCGTTGAACAGGCGGTACAGGTTGACCATGATGCTGGCGAACTGGCCAGCCTGCTTGGCGGTCAGGCCCAGCTTGAAGCCAAAATCACGGCCGTGGTAACCCTGCACGCCTTCAACGAAATCGACGTTGAGCGAGTGGATCAGTTCCGGGGTCTCGGCAGCAACCTGCTCGATCTCCACGCCGCCTTCCGAAGAAGCGATGTAGGTGATGGTCTTGGTGCCACGGTCAACCAGCACCGACAGGTACAGCTCCTTGACGATCTCACCGGCGGTGGTCACCAGCACCAGGTTGACCGGCAGCTCGACGCCTGCGGTCTGGTAGGTGGCCATCTTGGTGCCGAGCATCTTGGCCGCAGCGGCCTTGACGTCGTCGGTGGTCTTGCAGAACTTGACGCCGCCAGCCTTGCCGCGGCCGCCAGCGTGGATCTGAGCCTTGACCATCCAGGGGCCCTGGCCCAGCGACTGGGCAGCAGCTACAGCCTCGTCCGGGGTCGCAGCGACCTTGCCGGCCGGGACCGGGATGCCGTATTCGGCAAGCAGTTGTTTTGACTGGTACTCGTGGAAATTCATGCGTCACCGTGGGAATAGGAACGACCGCACGCATCTCCTCGGGCCCCGGCTTGGGGGCGCCGGCAAGGACTGCGGCGGGCCCACTATTGTGGCCGAGCCAGCGCCGGGGCGCAAAGAAGTCTGTACAAATGGCCAAGTCCGGCATGTTTTCTGGCGATTTTTCAGCAACTTGCCTCTGAATAGGGGACGCCGCGCGCGTGTCGTGCAGCAGCCCGTGCGCACCTATACTTGGTGGGTTAACGCTTGGATAGGAGTTCCGGCTTGGCCCCCAGCACCTCGCTCATCGACCGCATCGAATCGATACCGCGTCGCGAGCTGTATTTCTTCGCCCTGTACCGGGTGCTGATCGCCACCCTGCTGGCCGCGCTGGTCTTCAGCCCGCTGACCCCGTTCGCAGGTGAGGCGCACCAGCTGCGGTTGGCCGAAACCGTCACCATCCTCTATCTGCTGATAGCCCTCGCACTACTGGCCTGGGGCCGCAACGAGCGCTGGTTGCAACCGATCGTGTTCGGCAGCCTGCTGGTCGACATCACCGCAGCCACCCTGCTGAGCCATGCCCTGCCCGGCGCCAGTGCCGGCATCTCGATGTCGCTGCTGTTCAACATCGCCGCGGCCGCCCTGCTGCTGCCGCTGTCGCGGGCGATGCTGCTGGCGATGTTGGCCGCTGGAGCGAGCGTCACCGAATACGTGTGGCAGGCGTTCGAAGGCAGCGACAACCTGCGTACGCTGGCCGAGCTGGCGATGTTCGTCACCAGCTATCTTGCACTGGCCTTCATCGCCTACCAGATCGGCAGCCGCACCCGTCGCACGCAGCAGTTGGCGGATCAACGCGGCGCCGAAGTAGCCAACCTGTTCGAAGTCAACGAATTGATCATCCGCCGCATGCGCACCGGCGTACTGGTGGTGGACACCAATGGTCAGATCACCCTGGCCAACGAGGCGGCGACCGCCCTGCTCGGTGACATGGAGGGCGCACTGGCCACCGAGCGTGTCGCTCTGAACATCGCATCGCCTGAACTGGCGCGGCGCCTGCAACGCTGGCGCAATGGCTGGCATGAGGACGAGCAACCGCTGCAGCTGGCCCCGGAGCAGGCCGAAGTATTGCCGCGCTTTGCCCGCCTGCTGGCCGACAGCGACATGTCGCTGATCTTCCTGGACGACACCACGGTGGTCTCACGCCGGGCCGAATCGCTGACCTTGTCCACCCTTGGCCGCTTCTCCGCCAGCCTGGCCCATGAGATCCGCAACCCGCTGGCGGCCATCAACTATGCCACCCAGCTGCTGGAGGAGTCCGAGGACATAGGTGAGGCCGATCGGCGCCTGCTGCAGATCATCCATCAGCAATGCCAGCGCACCAATGGCATCGTCGAGAGCGTGCTGGCGCTGGCCCGACGCGAACGGGCAAATCCCGAGAATCTTGACCTGGCCGCCTTCGTCCGCCGCTTCGTGATCGAGTACCGGCAGACCCTGTCGCTGGAGAACGACAGCCTGGAAGCGGTGATCCGCGAGCCGTCGGTGATAGCAATGATGGACCCCCGGCACCTGCACCAGGTACTGACGGCCTTGGTCCACAACGCCCTCAAATATGGTCGGATAGCCGACGAACCGGCACGGATCCGCATCCGCGTCGCCTCGGCCGAGCGCAACGCGGTCATCGACATCATGGACCGCGGCCCGGGCATTCCTGATGCCATCGCCAGCCAGCTGTTCCGGCCGTTCTACACCACCTCCGAACACGGCACCGGCTTGGGCCTCTACATCGCCCGCGAGCTTTGCCGAGCCAATCAGGCCCAGTTGGACTATGTGTCAATTCCCGCTGGGGGTGCCTGCTTCCGGCTGACCCTGAGCATCCCGAAAACCGCGTTCGCCCGCGGCGAGCGCCAATGAGCGGTTTTTGGATGCAATCGTTTGTAGACATACCTCCACCTCGGCTATCGTTCCATTCATGAACGCAACACATAGCGCCCTGATCGTCGATGACGAACGCGACATCCGCGAGCTGCTGGTCCTTACCCTTGGCCGGATGGGCTTACGGATCAGTACCGCCGCCAACCTCGCCGAGGCCCGGGAACTGCTGGCCAGCAACCATTTCGACCTGTGCCTGACCGACATGCGCCTGCCCGACGGCAATGGCATCGAGCTGGTCACCGAGATCAACCGCGACCATCCCTCCACTCCCGTGGCGATGATCACCGCCTTCGGCAGCATGGACCTGGCGGTGGAAGCCCTGAAAGCCGGCGCCTTCGACTTCGTCAGCAAGCCGGTGGACATCAATGTGCTGCGCGGTCTGGTCCGGCATGCCATCGAGCTGAACAACGAAGCCCGCCCCAGCAGCCCGCCACCGCCGGAGAACGCCACTCGCCTGCTCGGCAGTTCGCCGGCAATGGACGAGCTGCGCGCAACCATCAGCAAAGTTGCACGCAGCCAGGCACCGGTCTACATCCTGGGCGAATCGGGCGTCGGCAAGGAACTGGTGGCCCGTACCATCCACGATCAGGGCGCGCGCGCGGCCGGCCCCTTCATCCCGGTCAACTGCGGCGCCATCCCCAGCGAGCTGATGGAAAGCGAGTTCTTCGGCCATCGCAAAGGCAGCTTCACCGGCGCCCACGCCGACAAGCCGGGCCTGTTCCAGGCAGCCAGTGGCGGCACCTTGTTCCTGGATGAAGTGGCCGAGCTGCCCCTGCAGATGCAGGTCAAGCTGCTGCGTGCGATCCAGGAAAAATCGGTGCGCCCGGTAGGTGCAGCCACTGAAGTCACCGTGGACGTGCGCATCCTCTCGGCCACCCACAAAGACCTTGGCACCCTGGTGCAGGACGGGCGCTTCCGCCACGACCTGTACTACCGCATCAACGTCATTGAATTGCGGGTGCCGCCGCTACGCGAACGCCGCGGTGACCTGCCGCAGCTGGCCAACACCATCTTGAACCGGCTGGCACAGCAGCAAGGCCAGAAGCCACCACAACTGGCAGCTTCGGCACTGGAAGCACTGGATGCCTACTCCTTTCCCGGCAACGTCCGCGAACTGGAGAACATCCTCGAGCGCTCGCTGGCCCTGGCCGATGGTGACCGCATCGATGCCAGCGACCTGCGCTTGCCGCAGCCGCAAAGCGCAACGCCACGCGTTCCCAGCAGCGAGCCACCGGCTCCTGCTGCCGCCCCCCAGGAAGCCGTTGTCGACATCGACCCGGCCAGCGCTGCCCTGCCCTCCTACATCGAGCAGATGGAGCGCACGGTGATCCAGAAGGCATTGGAAGAAAATCGCTGGAACAAGACCAAGACCGCTGCCCAGCTCGGCATCACCTTCCGTGCCCTTCGCTACAAGCTGAAAAAGCTGGGCATGGAGTAAGCAAGCCCCGGAAAGCCAGGTAGAGCCGAGCCGTGCCCGGCTCGGGGCGGCACCTGTAGTGGGGGGGGGGGGGGGGGGGGGGGGGGGGGCGGGGGGGGGGGGGGGGGGGGGGGCGGGCGCGGGCAAGGGCGGGGGGCGGGGGGAAGGGAGGAGGCGCGCACCGGGGCGG
>NZ_JBRRDW010000083.1:0-12698 GCF_056759895.1 Stenotrophomonas sp. STEN038 | reverse complement strand
CGGCATGGGCATTACCGGTGAAGCTCCTGCCGAGCATGGCTCGGCACTACAGATGACGCCTTTGCCGAGCATGGCTCGGCGCTGCAGCTGCGTTTGCTTACTTCAACAGGCTCAACACGTTCTGCGGCGACTGGTTGGCCTGCGCCAGCATTGCCGTGCCCGCCTGCTGCAGGATCTGCGTGCGGGTGAGCTCTGCGGTTTCCTTGGCATAGTCAGCATCGCGGATGCGGCTGCGTGCGGCCGACAGGTTTTCGGAGGAAGTATTGAGATTGGCGATGGTCGAGGTGAAGCGGTTCTGCACTGCACCCAGATCGGCACGCGAAGAGTTGATCGACTGCAGCGCGGCGTCGATGGCATTGAGCGCATTGTCGGCACCCGTGGCCGAGAGCACGTCCATATCCGCGAAGCCGGTTTCGGCCGCGCCGGCCGCCCAGTCGGTCGTTGTCGCCGCCGTCAGACCGGTCTGTGCGGTCAGCGATGCGCCGCCGGCGATGGTGAATTGACCTGATGCGGAAGCCAACTGCAGCTTGCCGCTGGCATCCAACGAGGCGGTGACACCGGTGTTGTAGCTCTGGTTGTTGACAGCCTTAACCAGATCGCTGGCGCGTTGCGAGGCGCCGCCGGATGCACTGAAGCTGATGGTTGCGGTGCCCTTGCTGCCGGTCAGGGTGAAGTTGCCGGCGGTGAAGTTGGCCGGGGTGCCGCCGACTTCGGTCTGTGCGCCAACCGTACCGGTGAGACCACCGGAAATGGTGATCGGTGTGGCATTGGTGTTGCTCAGGCCGATATCGGTGCCGCTGACGCTGGCGGTAAGGCCTGCGATGTTGGTGCCGATAGCAGTGTTGACCGCGGTAGCCAAACCGGCGGCGGTGGTACGTGCTGCGTCCGCTGCCACGTTGATGGTGGTGCCGCCAACCTGGAAGGAAAGCGCAGCAGCCGGATCAGCCACACCTGCAAGGCTCAACGTGCTGGTGCCTGCAGTGGGCGTGCCTGCGACGTAACCACCGTCAGCGGCAATAGCTGCTGCCGAGGCAGGAGTGTCCACGCGGTTCCAGTTGCCCAATTCCTTGATGTTGGCGTTGGCGATCTGCGCAATGTTGATCACCTGGCCCTGGTCGGCGCCCACCTGGAACGCCTGGTTCTGGAAGCTGCCATCCAACAATGGGGTACCGTTGAAGTTGGTCTGCTCGGCGACGCGCTGGATTTCTGCCTTCAGCAGCTGCACTTCTGCGTCCAGTGCGGCGCGGTCGGAAGGCGAGTTGGTGGCGTTGCGCGACTGCACCGCCAGCTCACGGATGCGCTGCAGGTTGTTGCTGATTTCGCCAAGGGCGCCTTCTGCAGTCTGCGACAGCGAGATGCCATCGTTGGCGTTGCGGGCGGCCTGGTCCATGCCGCGGATCTGGGTGCTGAAACGCTCGGAAATCGCCAGACCGGCTGCGTCGTCCTTGGCGCTGTTGATACGCAGGCCCGAGGACAGGCGCTGGATCGAGGTAGCCAGGCTGGAACCGCTGGTGTTCAAATTCCGCTGAGCGTTCAGCGACATGATGTTGGTGTTGATGATCTGTGCCATGGGTACGTCTCCGTTGTGCTCGGTGCTTTGCGTTGTGGACTGGCAGATGTGCTGCCGTAGATGTGAATCAGCGAATCATGTTGAACAGCGACATCGACTGCATCTGCGTGAAGATGGTCTGTGCCGCTTGCAGCGCCGCGCCTTCGAGCTTGTACTGCCCGATTGCTTCGGCGTAGTTGAGGTCACGCATCTGTGAGAGCGAGCTCTTGAGCGTGACGGTGTTGGCTTCACGTAGCGAATCCGCGTTGTCGATGGCAGTGAGCTGAGCGCCGCCAGCAGCACGCGTATCGATCATGCCGTTGGATGCCTGGCGAACATCGCGGATGCTGGCCTGCAATGCGTTCTGCTGGGCTGCCCTTGCCGCCGGAGTGGACGTGTCCATCTGCAACGTCTGCACCAGATGGTCGATGCTGCTGAACACGTCGCGGGTATCAGCGGTAGCCGCGGTGAACGTATCGCCCGCCGCCGGGGTGCCGTCAATGCGCATGCGCAGCCCCTCGAACACGATGTCTTCGCCGCTGGTATGGGTACCTGTCGCCACGACCGTGTTGCTGGCGTCCACCACCTCATAGGTGTCCGCTGCGGTGAAGCGAAGGGTGTAGCTTGCGCCAGTCCAACCACCGGAGCTGTCGCGGCCGATATCGGTGAGCACTGCCTGGCCGGTATTGCTGGCGGCGGCACGCCCATCCACGGTGCCGTCGCCCGTACGGATGCGCATGAATACCTCGCTGCCTGGCAACGCGTCTTTCACGAAGGTACCGGGTGAAACTTCGACCTGGCGCTGGGTTTGATCGCCGTTGTAGGTCACTGTGCCGTTGCTCAAAGAGAACGGCGCGCTGGCATCGGCTGCGCCACCGAACAGATAGCGGCCAGTACCATCGGTGGTGTTGGCGAGCGCGAGCAACGAGTCCTTGATGGACTTCAGCTCGCTGGCCACTGCCTTGCGGTCCTCGACAGACAGTGCCGGGCTGTTGGCCTGGACAGTCAGATCCGATACCCGCGTCAACATCTCGCCGGCCTGTGCCAGCACGTTCTCCTGCAGGCCAAGGCGGTTCTGCACGGCGTTGGCGTTCTTGCCCAGTTGTTCAAGTTCAGCCAGTACGCGGTCCATGCCCACCGCGGTACCGGACGCGACCGGATCATCCTTGGCAGTGACGATCTTCTTGCCGGTCGCCAGCTGCTGTTCAAGGTGATTCATCTTGCTCTGCTTGGACAACATCAGCGCGACGGACTGGTCGTACATCATGTTGCTGGAGATACGGGTACTCATCAGCCCACCGCCTTCAGGATCGTCTGGAACATGGTGTCGGCGGTTGAGATCAGCTGCGACGCAGCCTGGTAGGCCTGCTGCAACCGGAGCATGTCCGCCGCTTCCTCATCGAGGTTGACGCCGGAGATCGAATCCCGTGATGCCTTGGCGTTGTCGTTGATCACCTGCTGCGCCTGCAGCGAGTAGTCGGCGGCGCGCGCAGCGGAGCCGATCTGGGTGGTCAGCCCGCCCAATGCACCGTTCAAGGTGACGGTGCCGCCGTTGAACGCTTTGGCGTCCTCGACATCGGCCAAGCGCTTGGCATTGCCGTTGTCACTGGAACCGGGCGCGGTCTTGGTGATATCGAAACGATCGCCAGCGGCTGGCTTGCCGTCGAGCACAACGTTCCAGCCATTGGCGCTGATGGTCTGACCCGGCGTGTAAGGGTAGGGGCCCGCGCCATCGATGGTGTAGTTGTTGGCATCGACGAAGCTGATCACCGCTGGATTGAGCAGGGCAGGGTCACCCGCATTCACAACATCAAGATTGCCGAGCTTGCCTGTGCCGGTATTGGTCAGCGCGGCCGCGCCCTTGATCGGGTTGGCGGCAGCGATGCGCGACGGATCGGTGATTGCTATCGAGAGCTCATTGGTTGCGGCAGCGGTGGGCTGCAGCAGGAAACGATCATTGACGGCAGGACTGCCGCCGACCACGAACTGAACGCCATTGACCACGAACGGATCGGCTGCAGTACCTGTGCCTGTCATCGGTACCGCGACGCCGCTATCGGCGCGGCTCGCCTGCCATGTGCTGCCGTCAAATTTCAGCAGCAGGTTCTGCCCGTCAAGCGCGCTCAGGTCGCCATAGCTGGCAGTGAGACTGGCGCTGCCGGTGTTGCCGCTATGCGCCGAGATCTTCGGAGTACCGAGGTTGAAGAAATTGCCGCCCATGTCGCCGTACAGGTCCATGCCTTCGGCGTGGGACTGATTGAACGATTGCGCCATGCCAACCGCGATCCGGCCCAGCTCGGCTTGTGCCGGATCCAGTACGGTCTCGCGGAATTCCAGCATGCCGCCGATCTGGCCTCCCAGCGCTTTGCCGTCCAAGGTAACGGTCATGCCCTGGGTCTTGATCGCAAGCTGGAGGCGCTCGGGTTGATACGGATCAGCGGCGGTAGTGATCTGTGAGGCGGTGGTGCCAACGACAAGTGCCTGGCCGCCGGCGGAGTAGACGTTCATCACGCCGCCGTCCTGGATCACCGCGGTGCCGCCGGTGTAGCCAACCAGTGCGGAGATCAGCTGGTCGCGCCGGTCCAACAGATCCGGCGCAGCGGCCGCAGCGTTGCTGCCGATGGCGCCGTTGATCTGCGCGATCTCAGATGCAAGCCGGTTGACCTCGTTTGCGGCAGAGATCAAACCGTTGTTGACCTCGCTGTTCAAGCTGTCGAGGCTGCTGTTGAGTTGTTTGAAGCGGCTGACCAGGGTGCTGGCGTTGTCCAGCACATCGCGGCGGTCGGCGGTACCGGCAGTGTTGGATGTCAGGCCATTGACAGCGTCAAAGAAATTGGACCACACGCCACTGATGTTGGTCGCCGGGTCGGAGAACAAGGCATCAACCCGGTCAGCCATGCCGGACAGCTGCTGCAGCCGCGCCAGCTCGCCATTGCTGTCCAGCAGGCGCGAAATCGCCAGCTGATCGGCCACGCGGCGGATGTCGGTGATCTTGGTGCCGTTGCCGACGTTGCCATAGCCCACGTCGCTGGGTTCACGGGTGGCGAAATCCACCTTCTGCCGGCTGTAGCCGTCAGTCTTGATGTTGGCGACGTTGTGGCTGACGGTGGCCAGCGCCCGTTGGAAGGCGATCAACGCACTGGTGCCAGTGGAAAGAACATTAGACATGGACGGCTATCTCAACGACGGGTGATGCCGGCAAAACCGGCGTTGCTGGCAAAGGTCTGGCCCAGTCGCGCTCCGGCATCGCCGATGGCGGCGACGGCGCGCTCGATGGTGGGACCAGCGGCAATGGCGGCGATCTTGGCGGCGTAGGCCGGATCGGTGGCGTAGCCGGCACGCTGCAGGCCCTGGGCGAAGCTGCGCACATCGCTGCCGGCGCTGAGTGCGGCCTGGTAGCGGGGGCTGGTCTTCAGCATGCGCACGTAGTCGCCAAAGCTCTCCGCCATCGAGCCATAAGCACGGAAACTGGCGGTCTCGTTGCGACGCTGGCCGTTGACGTATTCGTGGGTGCCGGTGGTGGCGCGTTCGCCGCTCCAGCCGGTGGCCTTGATGCCGAACAGGTTGTGGCTGCTGTCACCGTTATCGCGTTTGATATGACGCTTGCCCCAGCCGGTTTCCAGTGCAGCCTGGGCGACCAGTGCGCGCGGATCGACGCCGAGCTCGCGTGCGGCACGTTCGGCGTGTGGCCAGATGCTGGCAACGAAGCCCTCGGGGGTGTGCTTTCCGAGCTTGTCTGCAGCGACGTTGGCCGTGGCGGTATCAACGGCGTCGCCACGTTCGGCCGCCGACACCTTGCTCCAGCGGTCATTACTCATCGCCCAATCGGCGGACAGCTCGGCGGGGGCAGTTCCCTGGTAGGGATTGGTGTTGTTCAAGGAGGCGTGGAAGCTGCTGCTGTCACGGCCGGCAATCAGGTCCAGTGCCTGCGCCTGCGGCGCCATATACGTCGACTGATCGTTGAGATTCAGTGATGACAGCGGATCCTCGCCGAGTGCCGGCGCTGCATTCAGCGGCAGGCCGGTGGCAACAGGGGCAGTCAACTGATAAGCCCGAGCAGCCGCAGCGGGCTTGATGCTTGGATCTACCGGTGCGGTCGCTGCGCCCTCCGCGCCGCCCAATTGACGCGCAATCATGGCCGACAAACCGAGCCCACGACCGCGCGTCATCGCCTCGGCAATGCGCTGGTCGTACATCTCGCGGAACATCTGGTTCTCGCCCGGGAACAGCGAATCGCCGAAGCTCGCATCGCGCATGCTCTTGACCAGCATCTGCGCGAACTGGCCTTCGAGCTGGCGTGCAACCTTGTCGATCTTCGCCGGATCATTGGCGATGGCCGGATTCAGTTCCAGCGAGGGTGCGGCGATACGCATGTCAGATCACCTCAAGGTCGGCGGTCAGTGCGCCGGCCTGTTTGAGTGCTTCCAGGATTGCGATCAGATCGCCCGGTGCGGCGCCAACTTCGTTGACCGCGCGTACGATCTCGTCGAGGGTCGCGCCGCCGTCAAAACGGAACATGCGGCTGCCTTCGTTGCTGGCGGTGATGGTGGACTGCGGTGTAGCAACCGTCTGGCCGCCAGCAAACGCGTTGGGTTGGCTGACCTGGGTCGATTCGCTGACGGTCACCGTCAAGGAACCGTGCGAGATCGCTGCCGGACTGACTCGCACCTGCGAGCCGATGACCACGGTGCCGGTGCGCGAATTGACCACGATGCGCGCCGGCGCAGTGCCTGGCGAGAGCTCGACGTTCTCGATGCGCGCCAGCATCCCGATACGAGCACCGGGGTCGGTTGGAGTCTGTACGGAAACCGTACCGCCATCAACCGCACGCGCGGCACCTTCACCGAAGGTGGCGTTGAGTGCGTTGACCATCCGCGAGACAGTGGTGAAATCGTTCTGGTGCAGGTTCAAGGTGATGTCGCCACCACCAGCGAAGACGTCGGGCAGGGCACGTTCAACCGTGGCGCCATTGGGAATGCGGCCGGCGCTGGGAATGTTCACCGAGACGCGCGAGCCGTCCTTGCCCTGCGCGCCGAACCCACCCACAACCAGATTGCCCTGGGCAATGGCATACACCTGGCCGTCAATGCCCTTCAGCGGCGCCATCAGCAGCGCACCACCGCGCAGCGAGACGGCATTGCCGATGGAAGACACCGTGATATCGATGGTCTGGCCAGGCTTGGCAAACGGCGGCAGTTCAGCATGGATGGCAACCGCAGCGACATTCTTCAGCTGCGGATTGACGTTTGCCGGAACATTGACGCCAAGTTCGCCGAGCAGGTTCTTCAAACTCTGCACGGTGAACGGTGCCTGGCTGGTGCGGTCGCCGCTGCCATCCAGGCCAACCACCAGGCCATAGCCGACCAGCGCATTGCCGCGCACGCCGCCGACCTGGGCCAGGTCCTTGATCCGCTCAGCCTGGGCGGGCAGGGCGGCTGCCAAGGCCAGTGCCGCCAGGGCAAGAGAACGCATGAAAGAGAAAGTCTTCATCACAGTGCTCAGAACAGCGCAAACGCTGAGTTGAAGAAGCGGCCCAGCCAGCCCATTGCATTGGACTGCGCCACCGCGCCGCGACCGCCATAGGCGATGCGTGCATCGGCAACCTTGCTGGAGGAAATGGTGTTGTCCGGGTTGATGTCGGCAGCACGCACCACGCCCTGGATCTGCACCAGTTCATCGCCCTGGTTCAGTCGCAGGTTCTTCTGGCCCTGCACCACCAGGTTGCCGTTGGGCAGGCGCTGGATCACGGTGACAGTGACACTGCCCTGCAGGCGATTGCTCTGCGCGCTGTTGCCTTTGCCAGCGAAGTCGCGCTCGGATGATGCCGACGCGCCCAGGATGTCCTTTCCACCCAGCGTGACCGGTGCGCCAAACAGGGTTGGTGTACCAACATCGATATCAGACTTCTTGCTGATCGCGGTGCTGGCGGTGGTGGTGGCCATGGTGTTCTCGACCAGGGTGATGGTCAGCAGGTCACCGACATCACGCGCGCGCCGATCGCCATACAGGTTCAAGCCCGGGCCGGCAGCGTAGATCGCGCCAGCGGTCGGCGCCGCCGCCTGCACCACGATGGGCTGGATCGGTGCCATCGGTGCATACGGGCGCACGTCGCCGGCCAAGGTGCAGCCGCCGATCAAGGCGGCGCACAAGGCGATGGAAAGTTGGCGCAGGAGTGGGGTGCTGCTCATGACGGTATCCCTTGGCGACCAATCAGACGTTGTTGTTGAGGTAGCCGAGCATGGAGTCGGTGGTGGAGATGGCCTTGGCGTTCATTTCGTAGGCGCGCTGGGTTTCGATCATCGACACCAGCTCTTCGACCACGTTGACGTTGCTGCCTTCCAGCGCACCCTGCACGACCGTGCCCAGGCCATTGAGGCCGGGCGTGCCGTTCTGTGCCGGGCCCGATGCGGTGGTTTCCAGGTACAGGTTCTCGCCCTTGGCCTGCAGGCCGGCGGGATTGATGAAGTCGGTGAGCGTCAAGGATCCGATCTCAACCGAGGCGGCTTCGCCGGCCATCTTCACGCTGATGGTGCCGTCGGTACCGATGGTCATCGACTGCGCACCTTCGGGAATCTGGATGCCAGGCTGCACGGGGTAGCCGCTGTTGGTCACCAGCTCGCCCTGCGCATTTATCTGGAAGCTGCCGTCACGCGTATATGCCGAGGTGCCGTCGGGCATCATCACTTCAAAGAAGCCACGGCCATTGGCCATTACATCCAGTGCGCGACCGGTCTGTTGCTGGCTGCCCTGTTCGAAATGCTTCGATGTGGCGACGACGCGGACACCGGTACCCAGCTGCAGGCCGGTTGGCAACTGCGTCTGTGCAGAGGACGAACCGCCGGGTTGACGCACCTGTTGGTACAGCAGGTCCTCGAAGCTGGCGCGGTCGCGCTTGAATCCGGTGGTATTGGTGTTGGCCAGGTTGTTGGAGACAACCGACATACGTGTCTGTTGTGCATCCAAGCCGGTCTTGGCGACCCACAATGCCTGATTCATGGTGCGATTCCTTGGTGACGGATACCGGCCGATTGGCCCTTGCCACTGTCAATGCATGGGCTGTGCCAAAACCGGCGTCGGAATGTCGGCGCTCAGCACGGGGTACTTTTCCCTGGCCCGTCGCTTTGCCCATGCCCGGCGTGCGGCATCGCTCCGCCTGCGCCGGCGCGATAGGCGCCGGTCGAACAGGAAGAAGAATGGGTTTGACGACAGCGTGGCAGGAACGGATAACCACCGTTCCCTGCGCTGGCCCTGGCGAAGGCGAGGGCGCGCGGTGGTGCATGCGCGCTGGCGTTGTTCTATCAGCCGTTGAGGCGCAACAGGCTGTTGGCACTGCGCGCGTTCTCGTCGCCGTGCTTGATTACCTTGACCTGCATTTCGAACTGGCGCTGCAGCTGGATCATCTGCACCAGCGCGCCGGCCGCATCGACATTGCTGGATTCCAGCATGCCGCTGTCCAGCGCCTTGCCTTGGCGCTGGGCGAAAGGCTGTTGTGGATCGGTGTTGCGCATCAATCCATCCAGACGGCGCTCCAACTGCTCATTGGGTGCATCAACCACGCGCAGGCGGCCAATCATCGCCATCGTCTGCGGGCCTTCGCCCAGCGGAATGATCGACAAGGTGCCGTCGTGGCCGATCTCCATGGCCTGGTGCGGTGGCACTGCGATCGGATTGCCGTTGTCATCCAGAACCGCATTGCCTTCGGCGGTTACCAGCTGACCGTTCGGCGTCAATGACAAGGCGCCGCTGCGGGTATAGGCCTCGCTGCCGTCGCTTGATTGCACGGCAAGCCAACTGCCTGGCTGCAAGGATAGATCCAGCGAGTTGCCGGTGATCTGTTGTGCACCAACGCGACGGTTGAAACCGGCATCGACATGCACGGCATCCACGCGCGACGGAAAACCAGGGCCCTGGATGCGGAACGCTTCGGTATTGGCCAGTGCTTCCTTGAAGCCCGGCGTATCCGAGTTGGCCAGGTTGTGCGACACCGTGGCCTGCGCCTGCAGCGAGGCGCGGGCACCGGTCATCGCAACGTAGAGGGCTTTGTCCATGGGGCTGTGGTTCGCGTGTTGAGATTGAAGTTGGAAGGGTGCAGAAAGCTGCGAGCTTCAAGCGGGTATCAGGCACGTACTGGCTGATACCCGCTCCTTGCCTTACCTGATGTTGATGATGGCCTGGGTGACCTGGTCCTGCGTCGAAAGCATCTGCGAATTGGCCTGGAAGTTGCGCTGGGCGACAATCATGTTGACCAGCTGCTCGGTGAGGTCCACCGTCGAGGCTTCCAGTGCACCGGCCTGGACCTGGCCGAAATCCGAAGAGTCAGGTGCGCCGACGCGCGGGTTGCCGGAAGAGAAGGTCTCCACCCACAGGCTGTTGCCCTGGTTCTGCAGCCCCTGCGCATTGTTGAACGTGCTCAACGCGACCTGGCCCAGCGGCTTGTCGTCGCCATTGGAGTAGCGTGCATAGACCACGCCCTGCTCGGAGATGCTGATCTCATTGAGCTTGCCCGCAGCGTAGCCATCCTGGCGGGTATCGCGCACCGCGAACTTCTCGCCGTACTGGGTAGAGCCTGCGACATTCAACGTCAGGTTGACCACACCGGCGCCGGTGCTTGGCGTGAACGGAGCCAAGGTGATGTCGCCGTTGGCTGGGCTGACCAAGGCGCCGGCGTTGGAGAACTGCAGCAGGGTCGGTGCGCCGGCGGGCTGGCCATCCACATAGTTGTGGACCTGCCACTCATTGGCGGTACCGGTCTTCACGAAATACGAGGTCTGGGTGTGGCTGACACCCAACGAGTCGTACACGGTGATGCCGCCGGTGGAGTGGTTGTAGGTATTGGAATCGGCCGGGTCGAACGGCGTCACCGTCGGCGCTGGTGCATTGCCGGGCAGGGTGAACGCCATGTTGACCAGGGTGCTCGGCTTGGGCGGGCTGTCGGTATTGAGCAACTGCAGATCGGTCAGCTGGCCATCAAAGCGGGTGCCGTCGGCATTGGGTGCGAACACCTGCAGGCGTGCGCCCTGTGGATTGACCACATAGCCGTTGTTGTCGGTCTGGAAGTTGCCTGCGCGCGAGTACACGCGCGTGCCGTTCATGTTCAGGGTGAAGAAGCCTTCGCCGGCCACGGCCAGGTCCAGGCTGCGCCCGGTCTGGCTGATATTGCCCTGCGAGAACTGCTGCGCCACATTGCTCAGGCGTGCGCCGGAGCCCATCGCGTTGCGCGACAGTCCATAGCTGGTGGCATTGAACAGATCGGCGAACTCGGCGCGCGATTCCTTGAAGCCGGTGGTGTTGACGTTGGCGACGTTGTTGGCAGTGACATTCAGGTCGGCGTTGGCCGCGTTGATGCCCGACAGTGAGACATTGAAGCCCATGGCGATACTCCTGGGAAATCGAAGAGGGGGCTCAGCTGACGCGGAGCACGTAGTCGAGCGGGGCAGTGCCCAGCCCCTTGAGGTTCAGATACAGGCCGTCAGAACCTACCGTCACGCTCTCGACTTTCGCCTCGGCGTAGGTGGCCAGCTTGCTCTGTACGCCGGCGCTATCGGTATGGGTGGCGGTGACGGTATAGCTGCCGGCCGGCATGCGCTTGCCATCGGCATTTGTGCCATCCCATTGGAAGGCGACCTCGCCAGCGGCGTTGGCTGGAACGGTCAACTGATTGACCTTCAGGCCGTTGGCATCGGTGATATCGACGGTGATTGAGCCGGCCGACTGCGCCACAACCGTGCCGCTGGTGCCGCCTTCTGCCTCCAGTGCGAGCTTTGGCGAGGGCACCATCACGCTGTGGCCAACCAGTGCCGCGCCGCGCAGTACCTGGTCGCTGGCCATGGACTGCTGGAAGCCCTTCACCGAGGTGTTCAGATCGCTGATGCCCTGCACAGTGGACAGCTGCGCCATCTGCGCAACCATCTGGCTGTTGTCCATTGGCTTGGTCGGGTCCTGATGCTGCAGCTGGGTAGTCATCAGCTTCAGGAAATCGGCCTGATCGAGCGAGCCTTTGTTCTTGCTGGTGGGCGTGGTGTTCGGCGCGGTGAGGCCGAGCGACTTGTAGAGATCGGAGTTGACGCTGGTGCTCATGTCGGCAGATTCCTGGGGGAGTGGGCTCAGCGGCCCATGGTCAGCGTGGCCAGGGCAAGTTCCTTGGCGGTGCTGAGCATTTCCACGCCGGCCTGGTAGTTGCGCGAGGTGGAGATGAGGTTGACCATCTGCGCGACCGGATCAACGTCGGGCGAGTACACATAACCCTCGCCATCGGCCAGCGGATGATTGGGCTCGTAGCGCTTGATCGGCGGCGCATCGCTCTGCGCGATTTCCTTGACCTGCACGCCGGTCAGATTGGGATCATTGCGGCTGGTAACGGCCTGGAAGATCGGCTCCAACGGCTTATAGACCGCCTGCGGCGAACCGGCGACCGAATCAGCATTGGAGAGGTTGGAGGCGATGGTGCTCATGCGCACCGACTGCGCCTGCAAGGCCGAGCCGGCAATATCAAAGATAGGCAGGTTGCTCATTGCACGCTTCCTTATTGGCCAGTGATGGCGGTGAGCATGGTCTTCACCTTGGACTCGACGAAGCTCAACGAGGCGCGGTACTCCAATGCGGCGCGGCCATAAGCAGCGCGCTCGGTATCCGGGTCGACGGTGTTGCCGTCGAGGCTGGGCTGGGCGCCTTCGCGCAGGATCTGGAACGGGTTGAGCCCGTTGGCGCCACCGATGGCGTAGTGCTGTTCGGCCGTGGCGGTCAGCAGGCCATTGCCGCTGGTCGCACCCTGGGCATTGCGCAGGGCGGCATCAAAATCGAGATCGCGGGCCTTGTAGCCAGGCGTGTCGGCATTGCTCAGGTTGCTGGCGATCAGCTTCATGCGCTGCTCGCGCAGCGGCATTGCCTGGGCGTGGATGCCGAGATAGTTGGAAAACAGGTTGGCCATGTGGAACCTCCCACGGAACGTTGCCGGGGAAGCTGCAAAACCTGTGCCAGAAAGCCATGTAGTGCCGAGCCATGCCCGGCAGGGGCGGTACCGGCAAAAGCCGACGGACCACGGGGGGCTGTGTTGGGTGGTGGGCGGGCCAGCTGAGGGGGTGGGGGGGCGGGGCGGAGCGGAGCCGGCAGACGTCGGGGGGCAAGGCGGCGACGGGGACGGTGTTTGTTT
>NZ_JBRRDW010000082.1:0-12876 GCF_056759895.1 Stenotrophomonas sp. STEN038 | reverse complement strand
CAATCCAACACGCCGCCACAGCCATCTAGGCGGGGTCAGTCCTGACGAGTTCGAGGCAGCGCATCGCCACCCTCGGTCAGGTGTCCACTAAATCCTGGGAACTCCACTCCCATTAGGAATGTCAGGAAAAACCTGACAAACCGAGCATTCTAGATACGAGCCACAGGAAAGTTAACTCACTTCGCCGTGAATCTAAGCCGCATACGCCTTGAGACAAGGGCTTCTTAACTAGGTGAAGATGACGATCGCCCCATCTCTGCACCAGATTTTCCACAACAGCTCAGGCTTCCCGAAGTGAACCTGCCCCCGCTCACCTCACGCTCACCGCGCTGACTCGCTACCCGCCCACTCCTGGGCTGACCCTTCATCACGATCAAGGCAGCCAGTACCGAAGCCTGCAATACAGTGCAAAAGCGGCGAAAGCCAAAATAGTATTGAGCATGAGCCGGCCAGGCATGCCCTACGACAACGCAATGATTGAGAGTTTCTTCGCCAATCTGAAGCTTGAAATCAATGATGGCCGTCCGTTCCCCAATCGAGAAGCAGCGAGGACGGCCATCTTCGAGTACATCGAACTGTTCTATAACCGAGCCCGGCTCCATTCAGCCCTCGGCTACACCACACCTTTACAGATCGAGCAGCAATATCAACAGGTCGGGAGTGTCCCCTGACTACCTTATCCATGGAATCCGGGGCAGTTCACTCTGCCCCTGTTTTCGCTCTATTCTCCAAAATCCGACTCTGACACGCGCTTCCGCTAATCCTTGTTTCCCTGACCTATGTTACCAAAGCCCCCATATCAAAGGCATCAAACAAGCAACTCAATTCGTCGCGCCCGAGAAATTCACTCAACATATCCAAGCCATCGTCGCCGGGGCAAACAACCCAATTCAGAGCCCGGCCCCCTATCAACTCTCGCCAATTAAATATGAGCATCCAATCACGAACCAAGCCATATATATTCGTTGAATAATCGTTTTCTTCTGCTTTAGCGGCGTAGCCATTGGGAATAATGTTATGCAGATCAGCAACAGTTGATAGCCCTAGCGAAGACAGCTCTTGAATAAGATCTGGCGTATCTTTCTCCACAGCAAGCTCTAAATCAAACCCATTCTCCGAGCACCATTTATTGATAAATGCCGACAAGCTCACTGAATCTAGTGGGACAGAGAGCATATCAACAGATTGCCGAGATCCCAGCTGCTCCGCATAATCATCTATCTTTCTTGCAAGCTCATCGAAACCCTTGTCAGCAATTTCAAGCATTCCCGCGTACAAATAGAGCTGACGTTCCATTCCCGGCGGCAACCTACCTCCCAATTTGTAATTCCGGTCATGCGCAAGCTCCGCCCAAGCGTGCTGCAAGACGGTCCGCACCTGAAACTCAAACTTTAGCTCCGAGATTCCTTTAAATTCAGGAAGAATTGCACGAGCCTCACCGAGATCGCAAACATAATGAACCGATCGATAGCCAATCTGATTAACCGAAAGCAATTCGTCCCGATTCATTGAATTTTCCAAATCAACACGAAACGCGCTCTTTATTACGTCAACCACGCGCTGAACATCTGATTCAAAATAGACGATAACCCTTATCCCAGAAATATCCGTCAACTGTCCTGCTGGGTTTCGATATTTCTTTCGCTCTATTTTCTCAAGCACACTGCGCCTATTTTTCGTGCGATGAGTCACCGCCAGAACATCCACACCCGCACTAGCGATCAACGACCCTAACAAACCCGCAACCATCGGAGTTAATCTATGATGATTATCAAGCGCACCATTCAGCCAATTTTCGAGCTTTAGATCCACGCCTTCCCCCAATAGAAAAAGGGCTAGCGCATACGATGCATCCAGCCCTTGTTGTTAATTCTATTTATTTGATCAACCGCACTTGCTATACCCACAATTCAAGCAAGTCTGGCAGCCATCCATGATCACAAGCGCCTTGGTGCTGCACTTGTGGCACATGGTGGCGGCGGCTGGGAAGCTGCCGTTGTCGGCGCTTTCGGGGTCGGCTTCGGGGGCGACGGCAACTTCAAGGGCTACCGCTCCCCGGCCCTCCCCTTCGCTTTGCGAAAGGGAGGGGGCTGCAGCTGCGCTCGGCGTGACCGGGGCTGCGATTACTTCACTGTTTTTTTTTGAGCGTTCTTCGAACTGCTTGCGCTTCTCGGCGATCAGGGCGCGCTGGTGGGCGCTCATTTCCGGGTCATGCAGCAGGCCGATCGTCTTCATGTGCTCTTCGACGATGGAGCCGAGCTCGGCGACCAGCGACGGCATGTACACGCCGCCGGCCTTGAAGTAACCGCCCTTCGGGTCGAACACGGCCTTCATTTCGTCAACGATGAAGGTGACGTCGCCGCCCTTGCGGAATACGGCGGACATGATGCGGGTCAGCGCCACGATCCACTGGAAATGCTCCATCGACTTGGAGTTGATGAAGATCTCGAACGGACGGCGCAGTTCGTGCTCGGTGCCCTGGTTGAGCACGATGTCGTTGATGGTCACGTAGAAGGCGTGCTCCACCAGCGGTGATTTGATCTTGTAGGTGCTGCCGATCAGCACTTCCGGGCGCTCGATGCGCTCGTGCATGTGCACGATGTTGTCGATCGGGGATTCGTCCTGGGCCACCGTGACCGGGGCCTTGGCCGCTGCTGCTTCACGGGCCTTGTCGTCCGGAGTGACGACGGAGTAACCCTTGATTTTCTTGTCGATCTTGACGGCCATGGTACGAATCCTGGTTATGCGTTGCTATACGGTTTGGCAGCAACCCCGTCCCTGCGGGACGGGGTGCGCGGTGTGGCTTACTTGCGGGTCGCCTTCTTGGCGGCCTTCTTCACTGCGGTGGCCTTTTTGGCAACCGTCTTCTTTGCGGTAGCGGCCTTCTTGGCCACGGTCTTCTTGGTCAGGGCAACCTTCTTGGCAACCGTCTTCTTGCTGACGGCTACTTTCTTGGCGACCTTCTTTTCAGTGGCCTTCACCGTCTTCTTGACGGCGGCGACCTTCTTGGCGGCCTTCTTTTCGACCTTCTTCACTGCCTTCTTGGCAGCGGTGGTCTTCTTGACGACAGCCTTGGCAATCTTCTTCTCGGTGGCCTTCACCGACTTCTTGGTGGCAGCAGCCTTCTTGCCGACGGCCTTGGCGACCTTCTTCTCGGCAGCCTTCACCGTCTTCTTGGCCGAGGCGACCTTGGTGGCGGCCTTCTTCTCGACCTTGGCAATGGCCTTCTTGGTCGCCGCACGCTTGCCGGCGCCCTTCTTCTTCAGCTCGGTGGCTTCTGCCTTGGCGTTGGCCTTGGCGGCTTCCAGCTTCTGGCGGACCGATGCGACCTTCTTCTTTACTTCCTTCTTGGCCGCGCTGGCTTTCTTGGCGACGACCTTCTCAGCTTTCTTGACGGCCTTTTCGGCCTTCTTTACAGCCTTTTTGACCTTGGCCACCTGCTTCTTGGCGCCGGCCTCGACCTTCTTTGCACTGGCCTTCACTGCAACCACGGCGTCGCTGGCGGTTGCCGCGATGCTCTCGCCCGCGTGGGCGACGGTTTCCTTGACGGTTTCTTTCACGTCCTCGGCAACCTGGGTTACGGTCGCGGTCACACCATTACCATTGCTCATAAAGCCCTCCTAAGGGCATCGGGTCTGTAATGTGGCGATGCTATATCGAAGCCGATGCAACGTGAAACAAGCGCGCAACAGGAAGGTGGCGGCGAAGCCACCGTCATGCCCTCCCAGCGCGCGGCCGGGAGGGCGATGAAGGCACTCAGAACTTGCCGTAATAGCCTTCTTTCAGGGCGTCGAACAGGTTGGCGGCGGTGTGCATCTCGCCGTCGTACTCGATCTGTTCGTTGCCCTTGACCTCCACCACCTGGCCGTCTTCCAGCTCGAAACGGTAGGTGGTGTTCTCAAGATCCGCTTCCTTGACCAGCACGCCCTGGAAGGCGGCCGGGTTGAAACGGAAGGTGGTGCAGCCCTTCAAGCCCTGCTCGTGGGCGTAGCGGTAGATGTCCTTGAACTGCTCGTACGGGTAATCGGTGGGTACGTTGGCGGTCTTGGAGATCGAGCTGTCCACCCACTTCTGCGCGGCGGCCTGCACGTCCACGTGTTCCTTGGGCGAGATGTCGTCGGCGCTGATGAAGTACTCCGGCAGCTGGGCGTCAGCCTCGTCGGAGAACGGCATGGCCTTGTCGTTGACCAGCTGGCGGTAGGCCAGCAGCTCGAACGAGAACACGTCCACCTTTTCCTTGGACTTCTTGCCTTCGCGGATCACGTTGCGGCTGTAGTGGTGCGCGAACGAGGGCTCGATGCCGTTGGAGGCGTTGTTGGCCAGCGACAGGCTGATGGTGCCGGTCGGGGCGATGGAGCTGTGGTGGGTGAAGCGCGAACCGACCGTGGCAAGTTCTTCCACCAGCTCCGGGGCCACCGTGGCCACGCGCTGCATGTAGCGGCTGTAGCGGGCGTGCAGCACCTTGCCGGCGATCTTCTGGCCGAGCTTCCAGCCGTCCTTCTTCATTTCCGGGCGCTGGCGCAGCATCGCAGCGGTGACCGCGAACTGCTCTTCCATGATCGGGGCAGCGCCCTTCTCACGGGCCAGCTCCAGGCCGGTTTCCCAGCCAGCCACAGCCATGTCGCGGGCGATGGCTTCGGTGAACTCGCAGGACTCGGTGCTGCCGTACTTCATCTGCAGCATGGTCATGGTGCTGCCCAGGCCGAGGAAGCCCATGCCGTGGCGGCGCTTGCGCATGATCTCGTTGCGCTGCTGTTCCAGCGGCAGGCCGTTCACTTCGACCACGTTGTCCAGCATGCGGGTGAATACGCGCACCACTTCCTTGTACTCGTCCCAGTCGAACGAGGCCTTGTCGGTGAACGGGTCACGCACGAACTTGGTCAGGTTCACCGAGCCCAGCAGGCAGGCGCCGTACGGCGGCAGCGGCTGCTCGCCGCAGGGGTTGGTTGCGCGGATGTTCTCGCACCACCAGTTGTTGTTCATCTCGTTGACGCGGTCGATCAGGATGAAACCCGGCTCGGCGTAGTCATAGGTGGAGACCATGATCATGTCCCACAGGTGACGGGCACGGATGTGGCCATACACCTTGCAGGCCACCAGGCCGTCGTCGCGGACGATGTAGTTTTCGTGGGTCGGCCATTCGCGCCACACCACTTCCTCACCGCTGGCCGGGTCCAGCTCGGCCTGCTCCTTGGTGTTGATCGGGAACACCAGCTGCCAGTCGGCGTCGGTGTTGACGGCGTCCATGAAGCCATCGGTGATCAGCAACGACAGGTTGAACTGACGCAGGCGGCCGTCTTCGCGCTTGGCGCGGATGAAGTCCTTCACGTCCGGGTGCGACACATCGAAGGTGCCCATCTGCGCGCCACGACGGCCACCGGCCGAGGACACGGTGAAGCACATCTTGTCGTAGATATCCATGAAGGACATCGGCCCGGAGGTGTAGGCGCCGGCGCCGGCGACGAAGGCACCGCGCGGACGCAGGGTGCTGAACTCGTAGCCGATACCGCAGCCGGCCTTCAGGGTCAGGCCTGCTTCGTGGACCTTCTCCAGGATGCCGTCCATCGAGTCGGTGATGGTGCCCGACACGGTGCAGTTGATGGTGCTGGTGGCCGGCTTGTGCTGCTGCGCGCCGGCATTGGAGGTGATGCGGCCAGCCGGGATCGCGCCACGGCGCAGGGCCCAGGCAAAACGCTCATACCAGTAGGCGCGCTTGTCGTCGGTCGCCTCGGCGTCAGCCAGGGCGCGGGCCACGCGCAGGTAGGTGCCGTCGATATCGGCGTCCAGCGCTTCGCCCGCCTTCGTCGTGAGGCGGTACTTCTTTTCCCAGATGTCCTGCGAGGCAGGTTGCAGAGGGATCATGTCCGACTTGGTTTGATTGCTGACCACTTCCAGACGCACCGTACTCATGATTGTGGAAACTCTCCTGGGGCACCTTGCGGTGCGATTTTTCTTTTCCCAAACAGGCAGGGCAGCAAAGACAACGACGCGCAGGCGCGTGATTACGCGCCTGTCGGCGGGATGAGGGGATTCCGGGAATTACCGGTTTTCTGCATCACTGTCGCGGTCATTGCACGCCTTCCGTTGGGGTGCTTGCACCCCGAGCACTAAACCCTACTGCTTGGGGACGCTTTTCACATCAACCCAACATCTAGTGGGTGATGACCCGACCAAGCTTACCCACCCACGGGGTGATGTCAAACGAAAAATCAGCTGTCCGGCTATTGCATTCCGTGCAGGGCTTGGGCCTCTTGGGATTGCGGCAATGCAGAAGTTTCATTGCCGATTTAACTCCCCCCCGCCACACTCGTGTTCAGCAACCCGCCCCACCCCGGCGCCGCCCTCGGGCGCCCCCGCATGGAACCCCCGGCAATGCGACCCATCCCGACCCTGCTGACCCTGGCGCTGGCCGCCGCCTTTGGTGGCTTCACCGTCTCCGCCATCAATGCCCACCTGGACAACCGCGCCGACGCCGCCTCGCTGAGCACGGTATTGCCCACCACTGCAGCATTGCCGTCCGCGGTTGCCGGGCAGGCGGTGCCATCACTGGCACCGATGCTGGAACAGGCCATGCCGGCCGTGGTCAGCGTCAATACCAAACAGGTGGTGCGGGTACGCAACCCCTACTTCGACGACCCGTTCTTCCGCCGCCTGTTCCCGCAGGTGCCGCAGGAGCGCATCAACGAGTCGCTGGGCTCGGGCGTGATCATCGATGCAGCGCGCGGCTACGTGTTGACCAACCACCATGTGGTCGAGAACGCCGACGACGTCCAGGTCACCCTGGCCGACGGGCGTACGGTCAAGGCCGAATTCCTCGGCTCGGACCGCGACACCGACATCGCCCTGATCCGCATCCCCGCCGAAAAGCTGACCGCGCTGCCGCTGGGCAATAGCGACCAACTGCGCGTCGGCGACTTCGTGGTGGCGATCGGCAACCCCTTCGGCTTCAGCCAGACGGTCACCTCGGGCATCGTCTCGGCGGTGGGCCGCAGCGGCATCCGCGGGCTGGGCTACCAGAACTTCATCCAGACCGATGCCTCGATCAACCCCGGCAACTCCGGCGGCGCACTGGTCAACCTCAACGGCCAGCTGGTCGGCATCAATACCGCAAGCTACAACCCGCAGGGCAGCATGGCCGGCAACATCGGCCTGGGCCTGGCCATTCCGTCCAACCTGGCCCGCGACGTGGTCGAGCAGCTGATCACCAAGGGCGTGGTGGTGCGTGGCACGCTGGGCGTGGAAACGCAGAACCTGACGCCGCAGATCGCCCAGGGCCTGGGCCTGGAAGAAGCCCGCGGTGCCTTGGTGACGCGGGTGCTGGCCGGTTCCGGTGCGGCAGCGGCCGGGGTGAAGGCGGGCGACGTGGTCACCGCGATCAACGGCCAGCGCGTGGACAGCGCGCAGGCCCTGCACAACTTTGAAGGTCTCTCCACGGTCGGTCGCACGGTCGATCTGGAAGTGCGCCGCGACGGCAAGCCGCTGCAGCTCAAGGCCACCTTGAAGGAACAACCGCGCGCAGTGGCCGGCGACACGCTGGATCCGCGCCTGAGCGGCGCCACCTTTGCCGACCTGCCCGAATCGCTGCGTCAGGCCGGCATCAACGGCGTGCTGGTCAGCGAAGTCGCACGCGGCAGCCGCGCCGCGCAATCAGGTTTGGCCAGTGGCGATGTGATTCTTGCAGCCAGCAGCGGTGCGTTCACCGACCTTGCCGGCTGGCGCGCAAGCTTCGGCCAACGCCCGCCGCAGCTGGTGTTGAGCATCCTGCGCGGTGGCAGCCAGCGCGGCCAATTGATGATGCGATGATGCTCAAGTGAGCATCTTGTGGTGCCGGCGTAACGTTGTTTACACCCGGCAACTGCTATTTGTTGAGTTCTGTTGCAACCGCGCGCCATCCGGCGCACCCGCTGAAACCAGGAGATCACGATGAGCCCCACCAATACCGAGAACATGAAGGAACACCTGGGCGAGGCTGGCGCACACCTGAAGTCCGCCGCTTCCGCCGCTGGCTCGGCCGTCAAGGGCGCTGCCGGTGCTGCCGGCGACGAACTGCGTCTGGGCAAGGCCAACATGAAGGCCGAACTGTCCGACAGCGCGCTGTCCGGCCTGGCCGCTGCTGAACTGGGCGGTGCTGCCGCCAAGGAACAGGTCGATGCACTGATGGACAAGGGCAAGGACCTGATCGACAGCGCCGCCGACCTCATCCGTGAGCGTCCGCTGGCCTCGTTCGGCGTGGCCTTCGCCGCTGGCTGGATCATTGCCAAACTCGCCCGCAGCAACGACTGATCGGCGTGAGCGATAACGCAACACCGCCCACTGGCGACGATTCCACCCCGGGCCAGGCGCCCGGGCTGGAAGAAAGCATCCGTCAGGTTGGCGCGGCCGGCCGGCAGACGCTGGACTCGGCTTCCAACACGCTGCGCTCCCTGCGCCGGCTGGCTTCGGCCGACCTGGCCTTGGCGCGCAGCGCGTTTGGTCGTTCATTGGCGTGGAGCGGCGTGGCCATCGTGTTCGGCGCCTCGGCCTGGCTGCTGTTGGCAGCCACGGCGGTGGCAATGCTGCAATACATGGGATTGTCGCTGTTCGTCTCGCTGCTGATCCCCACCCTGACCAGCCTGGCCGTCACCGGCTACGCGATATGGCGGGTGTCCTACTTCTTCCACCACACCGGCATGCATGCCACCCGCCGGCAGTTGTCGCGGCTTGGCCTGTTCGACGAGCCCGATGGCGAAGACCCCGATGCCGAAGTGAAGATCCCCGGGGAGAACACACCGTGAATTTCGAAGCCCTGCAACGCCGTGTGCGCCGCGCCGAAGCCGTGGTGCAGGTGCGTGGCGAGGAAGCCACCCAACACTGGGAACAGCTCAACCAGAGCTGGCGCAGTGCATGGACGCCCGGTCGCATCGTGGTGGTCGGCCTTGCCGGCGGCTTCCTGGCCGGCAAGCTGGAACCCGGCGGTGCCTTCAGCGGCAGCCGTTGGCTGCAGATGATCGGCTCGGTGTCCGGGCTGGTCAGCAGTGCGCAGGCCTCGGTCGCCTCCTTCGCTGCCGCTGCGGCAGCGGCCGGGGTAATGGCCGGGCAGGCTGCGGCCGATGCCGATGAAGGCACCGACGACGAAGGCGACAACGACGACGCCCCACCGTCGCCGCAATCAGCTTCCGCCGACCCGCGCAATAACAGCACACCGCCCCGTCCCGCCGAAGCGGCGACAGAACTGTCAGAATCCTGAGCACGGCGCCACTGCGCGCCGTTCCGTTCACGGAGCGCTGCCCGCATGTCTGACCTGTTGCCCGACGCTACACCCCGCCCTGCCGAAGCCCCTGCACCGCGCCCGCGCGCACCTGTCGCCGTCGTGGTGCTGGCGACGTTGGCGGTGGGCTATACGCTGTGGGCCGCGCAGGAAGTGATCCTGCCGGTGCTGCTGGCGATGTTCTTCGCGCTGATCGGCAACCCCATCATCCGCCTGCTGCAGAAACTGCACCTGCCGCGCTTTCTCGGCGCACTGCTGGTGTTGGCGGCGGGTCTGGCTGGCAGTGCCGCACTGACCGTGCAATTGGCCGGACCGGCCACCGAATGGGTGCAGGAAGCACCGCAGCAGATGCGGCAGATCTCGCGGCAGGTGCAGGACTTCGTCAAACCGGTGCAGCAGGCCAACCTGGCAGCAGAGAGCTTCGCCCGCGCCGCTGGCGGCGAAGGCAACCGCAAAGTGCAGGTGATCCGCACCCAGCTCGACGATCCCTACAAGGCACTGGTGCGCACGCCCAAGCTGGCCGCCTCGGCACTGGCGGTGGTGCTGCTGACCCTGTTCTTCATGATCTATGGCGAAAACCTGCAGCGGCACGTTATCGCCCTGCTGCCCAATCGCCAGCAGAAACGCTTCACCGCCGAGATCCTGCGCTCGATCGAACGCGAGATATCGCGCTATGTACTGACCATCACCATCATCAACGTCGCCCTGGGCCTGATCCTGTCCGGCGTGCTGATGCTGCTCGGCATCGCCCTGCCCGAAGCGCTGCTGTGGGGCACGGTGGCCGCACTGCTGAATTTCGCCCCGTATGTGGGGCCGCTGATCGGCATCGTGCTGATGCTGCTGATGGGCTTCGTCGAATTCCGCGACCCGCTCACCGCGTTGCTGCCGGCGCTGGCCTATCTGGGCCTGCATACGCTGGAGGGGCAATTGATCACACCTATCGTGCTCGGCCGCAGCATGGCGATCTCGCCACTGATGCTGATCCTGGCGCTGATGTTGTTCGGCTGGCTGTGGGGCATGATCGGCCTGCTGCTGGCGGTACCACTGCTGGTCTGCGTGAAGCTGGTGCTGAGCCGCGTGGATGGCATGCACGGCTGGGCAAAGCTATTGGAGTAGCGTCGCTTTTGTAGGAGCGGCGTAAGCCGCGAAACTGGTGGTGCTGAAGCCACCAGCACCTCTGCCAACTGATGACATGCCGGCTTCGCGGCTGACGCCGCTCCTACAAAAGCGGGCAACCTGAGGCCCTACAGGCCCGGCTCATGGGCTTGGCGTAAAATGCCCGGATGAACTTTCCCGTACTCGCCATCACCCTCGATCTGGACGACACCTTGTGGCCGTTCGCTCCCATCGGTGCCCGCATCGACCAGGTGCTGCATGACTGGATGCTGGAGCACAGCCCGGCCACCGCCAGCATGTACCCGGTCGCGGCCATGCGTGAGCTGCGCGAACGCTCGTTCCGCGACAACCCGCACCTGCATTACGACCTGAGCGCGCTGCGCCGGCTGACCCTGGCCGAAGCGCTGGAAAAGAGCGGCGCAAGCATGGACCTGCTCGACCCGGCTTACGAAGCGTTCTACGCCGCGCGCAACCAGGTCGAGTTCTACCCTGATGCATTGGCCGCACTGCGCCGCATCGCCGCGCGCGTGCCGGTGGCCGCAGTGAGCAACGGCAATGCCGACCTGCAGCGCATTGGCATCGGCGAGCTGTTCGCCTTCCAGCTGGGCTCGCGCGAATTCGGCGCGGCCAAGCCGGACCCGGGTATCTTCCATGCCGCCTGCGAACGCCTTGGCGTTGAGCACGCGCATGTATTGCACGTCGGCGATCACGCCGAAATGGACGTAGCCGGTGCGATGCGCGCCGGCCTGCGTGGTTGCTGGATCAACCGCGAAGAACATTCATGGACCCACACCGAACTGCAGCCTGACCTGCAGTTCGACACCCTGACCGGACTGGCCGACTGGTTGGATGGCAATGCCTCCAACCCGCAGCGCTAAGCCCACGGCCGCCAGCAGACGCAAGAGAACACCATGACCCCGATCACCGCTTACACCACCGATTCCACCAATGCCCTGCCGCTGTATGTGCTGGACCGCGACGGCTTTGCCGCGTGGAAGGCGCAGCAGCCTGTCGCCGTGCAGGCCTGGGCCGCAGCGCAGCAGTTCAACGCCGCACCGAACAGCGTGCTGCTGCTGCCCGGCGACAACGGCATTGCCGGCGCGGTGCTCGGCGTGGGCGATCACGCCGATGCCTACGCCTATGCGCATGCTCCGTTCGCGCTGCCGGCCGGCACCAGCTGGCAGGTCGCCAATGAACTGGACGCCAGCAGCAGCGCCAACCTGCAGATCGGCTGGGGTCTGGGCAGCTACCGCTTCGACCGCTACCGCAAGCTGGCTCGCCCGGCCGCACAGCTGCTGGCAACGCCGGCCGCTGAAGTGCTGGACGTGGTGACCGCCTGCCTGCGCGTGCGCGACTGGGTCAACACACCGACCGAAGACATGGGCCCGCAGCAGCTGGAAGACGCCGCGCGCGATCTGGTCGAAGCCCATGGCGGCGAACTGGAAGTGATTGCCGGCGACGAGCTGCTGGAAATGAATTTCCCGACCATCCACGCCGTTGGCCGCGCCTCGCACCGCGCACCGCGCCTGATCGTGCTGCGCTGGGGCAACGCGGGTGCGCCGCATCTGGCGTTGGTCGGCAAGGGCGTGTGCTTCGACACCGGCGGCCTGGACCTGAAGCCGGCCGACGGCATGCGCAACATGAAAAAGGACATGGGCGGTGCCGCCCACGCCATCGCCCTGGCGGGCCTGGTGATGGCGCAGCAGTTGCCGGTGCAGCTGACCCTGGTGGTGGCTGCGGTGGAAAATGCCGTCGGTCCGGATGCCTTCCGTCCCGGCGAAGTGATCACCACCCGCAAGGGCATCACCGTGGAGATCGACAACACCGACGCCGAAGGCCGGCTGGTGCTGTGCGACGCGCTCACCTACGTCAGCGAGCAGAACCCGGACACCATCCTCGATTTCGCCACCCTCACCGGTGCCGCACGCATTGCCTTGGGCCCGGACCTGCCGGCACTGTTCGCCAATGACGACACCCTGGCCAACCAGTGGCTGCAGGCTGGCGACAGCACCCGCGACCCGGTCTGGCGCATGCCGTTGTGGCGTCCCTACCTGCGTTACCTCAACAGCGGCATCGCCGACCTGGCCAACGCCGGCTCGCGCATGGCCGGCTCGGTGACTGCAGCGCTGTACCTGGAGCGTTTCATCACCGAAGGCCAGGTGTGGGCACATCTGGACGTCTACGCCTGGAACGACGGCGAACGCCCGGGCCGCCCGGCCGGTGGTGAGGCCTTGGCGCTGCGTTCGGCGTGGGCGATGTTGAAGGCCCGTTACGCTGGTTGAGCCAGGCTTTTGCCTTTGGTAGTGCCGAGCCATGCTCGGCAGGGGCCTTGCCGGTAAAGCCGCACAAACTGTAGTGCCGAGCCATGCTCGGCAGGGGCCTTACCGCTAAAGCCACACAAACTGTAGTGCCGAGCCATGCTCGGCAGGGGCCTTGCCGGCAAAGCCGCACAAACTGTAGTGCCGAGCCATGCTCGGCATTGGGACTCTACCGGTGAAGCCCCTGCCGAGCAT
>NZ_JBRRDW010000081.1:0-13014 GCF_056759895.1 Stenotrophomonas sp. STEN038 | reverse complement strand
GCTGGGGCGTTACCGGGAAGGCCTCTGCCGAGCATGGCTCGGCACTACAGATTCAGCCCCTCTCCCGCCTGCGGGAGAGGGGTTGGGGTGAGGGCAGCTTTGCTGGGAAAGCTCCTGCCGAGCATGGCTCGGCACTACCCTTTACTCGATGTTCTGGACCTGTTCGCGGATCTGGTCGATCAGCACTTTCAGCTCGACCGCGGCATTGGAGGTACGCGCATCCACCGACTTGGAGCCCAGGGTGTTGGCTTCGCGGTTGAACTCCTGCAGCAGGAAGTCCAGGCGGCGGCCGACCGGCTCGCGCTGACGCAGCACGCGGCGGATCTCCGCGATATGGCTGTCCAGACGGTCCAGTTCCTCGTCCACGTCGAGCTTCTGCAGCCACATCACCAGCTCCTGCTCTACCCGACCCGGGTCAACCGGGTGCGGCAGGTCGGCCAGACGCGCGGCCAGCTTGACCCGCTGCCCTTCGCGGATGGCCGGGATCAGCTCGCGGACTTCGCCGGCAATGCGTTCGACCGAATCGACGCGCTCGCTGATCGCCGTGGCCAGCTTGTCGCCTTCCCGCTCACGTGCCTGCACGAAGCTGCTGACGGTTTCTTCCAGCAAGGCCAGCGCCTCGGCATGCAGGGCGGCACTGTCGGTTGCCTCGGCACGCAGCACGCCGGGGTATTGCAGCAGGTCGGTGAAGCCCACCTGCATCCCGGGGAAGCGGCCCTGCAGGCGTTGCGCCAATTCAGACAGCTGATCCACCAGCACCTCGTTGACCGCCAGCGAGGTGGCGGCCTCCGGTGCGCGCAGGCGCATCACCAGGTCGAGCTTGCCGCGACTGACCCGGGCGGCAATGCGCTCGCGCAGCTGCGGTTCCAGCGCACGCAGGTCCTCGGGCAGACGCACGCCCACTTCCAGGAACCGGTGGTTCACCGAGCGCAGTTCGCAGCCCAGGGTGCCCCATGCGGTGATGCGTTCGCCGCCGGCATAGGCGGTCATGCTCCGAATCATGTGTTTTCCGATGTGTTTCAAAGGGCGAATGGTAACCTAGCCACCTCTGGACGCTGGTGCATCCACCACCCAGACGCCCGCCAGATCAACTCGTACTAACCGGATTCCCCATGACCTTCTCCCGTCCCAGCGGCCGTCAGGCCGATCAGATGCGCACCGTCACCATCGAGCGTTCCTTCACCCGCCATGCCGAAGGCTCGGTGCTGGTGAGCTTTGGCGACACCCGCGTGCTGTGCACCGCCAGCGTCGAGAACCGGGTCCCCGGCTTCCTGCGTGGCAAGGGCGAAGGCTGGGTCACTGCCGAATACGGCATGCTGCCGCGCTCCACCCACACCCGCTCCGACCGTGAGGCCGCGCGCGGCAAGCAAGGTGGCCGCACCCTGGAAATCCAGCGCCTGATCGGCCGTACCCTGCGCGCCTGCATCGACCGCAATGCACTGGGCGAACGCACCATTACCCTGGACTGCGACGTGCTGCAGGCCGACGGCGGCACCCGCACCGCCGCCATCACCGGCGCCTACGTGGCACTGGTTGACGCAGTGAACCTGCTGATGAAGCGCGGCGAGATCAAGCGCAACCCGCTGTTCGGCGCGGTGGCTGCGGTGTCGGTTGGTGTCTACAAGGGCCAGCCGGTGCTGGACCTGGATTACCCGGAAGACAGCGACTGCGACACCGACATGAACATCGTCATGAACGACGGTGGTGGTTTCATCGAGCTGCAGGGCACGGCCGAAGGCCATGCCTTCCGCCGCGATGAGCTGGACGCGCTGCTGGTGCTGGCCGAAAAGGGCATCCGCGAGCTGTTCGACGCCCAGCAGGCGGCATTGGCATCGGTATGAACCGGCGCCTCGCCCTGGTCACCCTCGTCGTCGCCGACTACGACGAAGCCATCGCCTGGTACACCGGCAAGCTCGGCTTCCAGCTGCTGGAAGACCTGGACCAGGGCCGCAAGCGCTGGGTAGTGGTCGGCCCGACCGATGGCAGCGCCGCCGCGCTGCTGTTGGCACGTGCCAGCGACGAGGAGCAACGCAGCCGCATCGGCAACCAGACCGGCGGCCGCGTTGGCTTCTTTCTGCACACCGATGATTTCGATCGCGACCACGCGGCAATGCTTGCACAGGGCGTGGAATTCCTCGAAGCGCCACGCGAAGAACCCTATGCCACGGTTGCGGTGTTCCGCGACCTGTACGGCAACAACTGGGACTTGTTGGAGCCCAAGCAATGAAACTGGTACTGGCCAGCGGCAACGCCGGCAAGCTGAAAGAACTGCAGACCATGCTGGCCGACCTGCCGCTGCAGATCGTGCCGCAGCGCGAACTGGGCGTGGACGATGTGCCGGAAACCGGCCTGACCTTCGTCGAGAACGCGTTGATCAAGGCCCGCCATGCCTGCACGGTGACCGGCCTGCCAGCGCTGGCCGACGACTCCGGCCTGATTGTGGATGCACTGGACGGCGCGCCCGGCCTGTACAGCGCGCGCTACGCCGGCAGCCCCACCGACGATGCCGCCAACAACGCCAAGCTGCTTGATGCGCTGCGCGATGTCCCGCCCGAACGCCGCACGGCGCGCTTCTACGCGGTGATCGTGCTGCTGCGCCATGCCAACGACCCGCAGCCATTGATCTGCGAAGGCAGCTGGGAAGGCCGCATCATCGACGAACTGCGCGGCAACAACGGCTTCGGCTACAACCCGGTGTTCCTGGATGAAGAGCTGGGCCTGACCGCTGCGCAGATGGAACCGGCGCAGAAGAACGGCCGCAGCCACCGCGCCAAGGCGCTGCAGCTGTTGTTGCAGCGCATGTCGCAACTTGCGTTCGATTGACCACGGAGATCAGGGAATGACGCCACGCCGCTATCGGACCCGGATGGGGCTTGTGCAGTTGGTCGCCATTCTCGGCGCTATCAGCGGTGCGATCGTGGGCGCCATGCTGGCGTATGACGGGGAGCAATCCTGGCTCGCACTGCCGCTTTGGGCGCTTGGCTGCGCGCTGGTCATTTCACTGATCGCTGCTCCCATCCTGTGGCAACGCGTGGTGCTGGATGAGCGGACAGGCCAGCTCCGCTACCACAACATCGCCACCGCGCACCGCTGGCGCAAGGTGGACCTGGTGGACGTGCTTGAGATCCGCTACGACAACTTCGCCGACAAGCGCAAAGCCATGGTTTCCGGCCTGTATCTGCACATGCGCAATGGCAGCCGACCGGCGCGCCACCGTCTCATGGACAACGAGGTCGGCAACTACCAAGGGCCGTCACCCATGTTCCGCGATATCAGCGCAGCCGTAGTGCGTGCACAACCACGTTCGCTGGTCGATCCAATCCTGCTGGCCGGGCAATAGCGCCCGCACCCCTGTACTCCCACTCTTTCCAACAGCCGTCCATGCCGCACTCCCACGACCACTGCAACCATCTTCCCGGCGAATCCTGCGCGATCGATCACGGTCACGCTGCCGGCGTGCAGCTGGTACCGCCGCCACTGGCGCTGTACGTGCACCTGCCGTGGTGCGTGCGCAAATGCCCGTACTGCGATTTCAACTCGCATGCCGGCAAGGGCGACCTGCCCTTCGACGCCTATATCGATGCGCTGATCCGCGACCTGGACCAGGACCTGCCACTGGTCTGGGGCCGCGTGGTCAGCAGCGTGTTCTTCGGCGGCGGCACGCCCAGCCTGTTCCCGCCAGAGGCGATCGACCGCTTCCTGCAGGCAGCCAGCGCACGGCTGCGTTTCGCGCCGAACCTGGAAGTCACGCTGGAGACCAACCCCGGCACCGCCGAGCACGGCCGCTTCGACCGCTACCGCGCGGCCGGCGTGAACCGCATCAGCTTCGGCATCCAGACCTTCAATGATGAGGCGCTCAAGCGCCTTGGCCGTATCCACGACAGCAACGAGGCCGAGCGCGCGGTCAAGCTGGCGCAGGACGCCGGCTACAAGAACTTCAACATCGACCTGATGTACGCGCTGCCACAGCAGACGCTGGCACAGGCCGAGCACGATCTTGAGCGCGCCTTCGCACTCGACCCCACCCATATCTCGCACTACCAGCTGACGCTGGAGCCGAATACGGTGTTCTTCGCCCGGCCGCCGCAGGGCATTCCGGACGAAGACAGCGCCTGGGACATCCAGGAACACTGCCAGGCACTGCTTGCCGAGCGCGGCTATGGCCAGTACGAGGTCAGTGCCTATGCCCGCGACGGTTGGCAGTGCCAGCACAACCTCAACTACTGGCGCTTTGGCGACTATCTGGGCATCGGCGCCGGTGCCCACGGCAAGATCAGCTCCGGCGCCGAGCAGCAAGTACTGCGCCGCTGGAAGCACAAGCATCCGCAGACCTTCATGGACACCGCCGGCAGCCTAGCCAGCATCGGCGGCGATGACGTGATCAGTCCCGAGCGGCTACCGTTCGAGTACATGCTCAACCTGCTGCGCCTGCACGAGGGCTTCAGCCTGCGCGATTTCGAGTCGCGCACCGGTTTGGCACGAAGCGTGCTTCTACCCTCCTTGGCAATGGCGGTGGAGCGTGGCTGGCTCACCCATGACGGGGATTACTGGACCCCGACCGAGCTTGGCCGCCGCTTCACCAACGATGTGGTGGAGTTGTTCCTGGCGTAAGACCCGCGAAAAGTGGCCGTTACATCACATAAATGATAGAAAACGCCCATTCAGGGGGAAGGAAAACAGGATGCCAGGCACCGCACCACGCTCAGCAAGCCAATCCATGGCAAGGATCGCCACAGCGCCGGTATCTGCCCGCGTGCGTCACTTGTTGGAAAGCATCTTCCAGGCCACCGATGAAGTCCTGCGCACGCCGTTGCAACTGACCGCCATCGAGCTGGAACGCGCGATGTTCAAACGCGCGGAGTTGGCCCACAACAGCCAGATCCAGTCCGACATCTATGCGCAGCTGCGGGTACTCCGCGAGCACATGGAACAATTCCCCGAACTTTTTCTTGATGCACTGGCCATGCAACTGGCGAGCTTCAAGGACCCGCCCAAGCCCGACCAGGAAGCGCACGCGGCCACGTTCAAGTCGATGACGCTGGTCGAAGACACCGACATCGACCGCGACATCGTGCTGCACGAAATGGCGCGCCGCGAAGCATTCCGCGCTCCCAGCCCCCTGCTGTTGCTGGGGCAGCGCTTTGCGGTTCTGGCCGCACAACCAGCATTTGATCCCGAGCGCCTGCCGGTCGGCCCCTACGCGCAGTGCCGGGCAGTGCGCGACGCCGGCGAGCAGATGCAGCTCAACCTCGATACCCAGTTGGTGCTGTTCCAGGTATTCGAGCGCATGGTCATGCCGCGCCATGCTGAACTGGTCGATCGTCTGAACATCCTGCTGGAACGCGAAGGCGTGCTTCCCGGTTTGGTGTATCGCCCGCATCTGCCCCGCCCCTCCGCCCCACGTGGCGCCGGCGCCGGGGGCGGTCACGCAGATGCTGGCGGCAGCGGGCCGCGCAATGCAGGCCCAACCCCGCTGACCAGTTGGCAAGGCCAGGCGCCGGCTGCATCGTGGGCCAGTATTTCCAATGAGCTGCTGGGCAGCCCTGCAGGGGCACCCACCCAGGCCAGCACCGCACCGGTGCAGATGCCCGCCAGTGGCGCCGCCATGCCACCGATGGAGAGCCTGCACAACCTGCTTGATGCCGCCCGTCACGCGCTTACGCTTGGCGCTGGCGGCGCTGGCGGCGCTGGTGGTGCTGGTGCTGGTGGTGCTGCCAGTCGCGGTGGCGGTGGTGGCGCAGCCGCAACGACAGGCACGGGCGGCATGCCCGACTTTGCCACCCTGCAGGCGCAGCGCGGCACTACAGGTTCAGCAGCAGGTGCCGGAACCACTGCTTTCGCTGGCGGTGCCAGCGCCAACAACGCGGGCGTGCCAGCCCAGCCTGTATCCACCCAGACCGCGCTGGACGTGCTGGGCAAGCTGCAGACAGCTGCATCGTCCTCCGGCAGCCGCCACAGCATGGCCGACATCCGCAACGCAATGATGGCGCAGGTCAAGGCCGAACACGGCCCTGCCGCGACGCTGTCGGTGCAGGACGGCGACACCATGGACCTGCTGGGCATGCTCTACACCGAGCTGCAGCGCGAAGTGCGCAGCGAAGGCCCAGCCGCCGATCTACTGCGGCGCCTGCAGGTACCCCTTGCCCGCGCCGCGATCAGCGACCAGGAGTTCTTCCTGCGCGACCAGCACCCGGCACGCGAGCTGCTCAACGCCGTCGCCGAATCCGGCGCGGTCTGGCTCAGTGATGAAGACAGCGATCCGGTCCTGCAACTGAAGCTCAAGGACGCGGTCAACAAGGTCGTCAACGACTACCAGGGCGACGAATCCGTCTTCGTCGAAGCCAACGACATCATCCAGGGCCATTTGCGCTCGGCGGCCCGTCGCGCGGAAATGGCCGAGCGCCGCCAGATCGACGCCGCACGCGGCAAGGAACGCCTGGAGGCCGCCAAACAGCTGGCCAACAGCACCATCGACGAACTGTGCCAGACCACCGAACCGCCCAAGTTCGTGCAGACCCTGCTGCGCAAGGCGTGGGCCGACGTGCTTACCCTCACCCTGCTGCGCAACGGCGAAGGTTCGGAAGAGTGGCAGCAACGCGAGCAGGCCACCCGCCGCATCAGCGAGATTACCGGCTTGCCGCCCGGCGGCGCAGCCGATGTCAGCTTCGGCGAGGAGATCGAGCAATCGCTGCTGCAGGTGGGCTACCACCAGGATGAGGCCGCGGCCATCTCGCGCCGGCTGTCCACACCCGGCGGCGAGGATGAGATCACTTCGCGCACCGAGCTGACCGCCAAGCTCAAGGCACGCAGCCGCCTGGGCGAGGCCGGTGAGCCGGAAGAAGAAGAGCGTCGCAAGAAAGTCGAGCCCGCCCGTACCGAAGAGGAGGAAGCGTATTACCGCCAGCTACGCACCCTGCCGTTCGGTACCTGGTTCGAATTCACCGTCAACCAGCAGGGCGACAACCGGCGCCAACGCCTGTCCTGGTACAGCCTGATCACCGGCAACGCTTTGTTCGTCAACCAGCGCGGCCAGAAAGTGTCGGAGCAATCGCTCGACGCGATGTCGCGGCTGATGGCCAAAGGCCAGCTGCGCATCGTCACCGAAGACAAGGGCCGACTGATCGACCGTGCCTGGCAGGCCACCGTGCGCGCACTGCGCTCGATCGCCGGCCAGGCCTCCAACAGCGGGGAATCCGCATGATCACCAATACCCGCCGTGCACCGCGCCTGCAGGTACCCGATCTGGTGCAGGTGCGCGACCAGATGACCGGCACCCAGATCGGCCGGCTCGGCAACATATCCGAAACCGGCATGCTGTTGATCACCTCCGTGCCGATGCAGGAGGACGCGCTGTACCAGCTGCAGTTCCCCATCCCCGATGGCCGTGGCGGCCATCTGCAGATCGACGTTGGCGTGCACCTGCTGTGGTGCGAGCCCACCCATGCACCGGAGCAGTCATGGGCCGGGTTCCGCTTCCTGACCTTGGACAAGGCGCACCGCGAGCGCCTTGCGCAGTGGATCGAAGGCAGCATCCCCGCAACCTGAGTGCCGAAAACGGCACAGCAGCGGCCTGCTGATTGCGGCAAAATTGGGGCCTGCATTCCGCATGTCCCAGCGAGCCACCGCGATGAACCAGCAAGATCCAGGCAGCCTGTACGCCCACCACCTTGGGCAGATGATCCGCCGCGCCGACGCGGCGCTGGCACGCGGTGGTTTCGATCACCTGGTGGTTCCCAGCGGCACCCAGCACTACCAGGTGTTCGACGACCGCGACTACCCATACGCGGTCAACCCGCAGTTCAAGACATGGCTGCCCCTGACCAAGCTGCCTTACAGCTGGCTGATCCACACCCCGGGCAAACGCCCGACTCTTGTGTTCTACCAGCCCTTCGACTACTGGCACGTGGTACCGGACGCCCCGAGCGGCTGGTGGGTGGAGCATTTCGACATCCACATCATCCGCAAGCCGGAAGAGGCCCTGGCGCTGCTGCCAGCCGACCCTAGCCGCTGCGCCATCCTTGGCGAAGCGCAGAGCGCACTGGGCGGCTTTGCCCCGAACAACCCGGCGGCGGTGATCAATTACCTGGAATGGCATCGCGGCTACAAGACGCCGTACGAAATCGCGCTGATGCGCCAGGCGCAGGTACTGGGCGTACGCGGCCATCGCGCCGCCGAGGCCGCATTCCGTGCCGGTGCCAGCGAATTCGAGATCCACATGGCCTATTGCAGCGCCGTCGGCCAGGATGCCAACGAGCTGCCCTACGGCAACATCATCGGCCTCAACGAGCATGCCGCCGTGCTGCATTACACAGACCTGGGCAAGCAGGCACCACAGCCGCTGCGCAGCTTCCTGATCGATGCTGGCGCTTCGGCGTATGGCTACGCCAGCGACATCACCCGCACCTATGCAGCGGCCGGCCACGACGAGTTCCAGTCCTTCATTGATGCAGTGGACGCCGCACAGCTGAAGATGTGTGCAGCGGTGCGCGCTGGTTTTGATTACAAGCAGCTGCATGTGGATGCGCACCTGTCACTGATGGGCATCCTCAAGGATTTCGGCGTGATCACTGTGTCGCCCGAAGCTGCCTTGGCGACGGGTGTGAGCGCGGCATTCTTCCCGCACGGCATCGGCCATCTGATCGGCGCGCAGGTCCACGACGTGGCGGGCTTTGCCGCCAGCGAAGACGGCGGCCGCGTCGAGCGCCCGGCCGGCCATCCCTACCTGCGCATGACCCGCGTACTGGAGCCGGGCATGGTAGTCACCATCGAGCCGGGCCTGTACTTCATCGACATGTTGTTGGATGAGGTGAAGAAGGCCGGCAACGCCGCAAGCATCAACTGGGACCGCGTGGACTTCTTCCGTCCTTACGGTGGCGTGCGCATTGAAGACGAGGTGCTATGCACCGACGGCGAAGCGGACAACCTGACCCGCCCGGAATTTGCTGCGCAGGCCTGATGTACGGGCGACATCAGTCGCCCTGTGATTGAACCCCGGGCGCGCAATGCGCCCGGGATGACTGGTGCGGCGTATGTACCAGCATCTGCTTTCGCGAGAACCTTCGCCCCCCTCAAAGGAAGCACAGCCAATCAAACTTTGGCTGCTGTTGCTGTTGCTGTTGCTGCTTCCCTCCCTTACGCGCAGCGTAGGGGAGGGCCAGGGAGGGGGGCCGTTGCTTTGGTCTGCACTTGCACTTGCACTTGCACTTGCACTTGCACTTGCACTTGCAGTTGCAGTTGCAGTTGCAGTTGCAGTTGCACTTGTACTTGCTGTTGCAGTTGCAGTTGCTGTTGCTGTTGCTCCGAGCTCTTGACGTACGGGCCCCTTCCGCAGCGACGGAGCTGGCAGACAAGACCCCGCACGGGGCGACGTGCAGGACGCACGTCGTTTTTCGACGATACATGGATGTATCGTCGAAAAATCCTGCCAGCGGAGTGGACCTGTAGCGCGCAGCGCGGAAGGCGCGTAGGCAGGGTGTGCTTTCTTTGGGCCACCTTTCTTTGCACAAGCAAAGAAAGGTGTGCTCGCGCGCCGAAGGCGGGCGAAAGCCCTTGATCTTGATCTTGATCTTGATCTTGATCTTGGTTGCGGTTGCGGTTGCGGTTGCGGTTGCGGTTGAAGCAAGAGCAAGAGCAAGAGCTTTCACTCCCCTTCGGGGAGCGAGTTACTTTTCTTTGCTTGTGCAAAGAAAAGATAACCAAAAGAAAGCACACCCTGCCTCCGCGCCCACGCCGCTGCGCGACGCGGGTCCACTCCGCCGCCGGGATTTTTCGACGATACATCCATGTATCGTCGAAAAACGACGTGCGTCCTGCACGTCGCCCCATTCGGGGTCTTGTCCGTCGGCTGCGTCGCTGCGGAAGGGGCCCGGTAGATCAAGAGCTTTAGAGCAACGCCAACCGCAACTGCAACAGCAACGGCTGGAGCAACTGCACCCCTCCCATACCCTCCCCTACGCTTTGCGTAAGGGAGGGCAAGTGCAAAAGCAACTGCTACAGCCGTGCGCCTTGCGCCTCAGCGCCTGGCCATGAAGGCTTCAATCTCGTCGGCGCTGCGTTCCAACGCACCGGTCAACACTCGGTGCCCGTCCTCAGTGATCAACACATCGTCCTCGATGCGGATGCCAATCCCGCGCCAACGCGCCTCCACACTGCGATCGTCCGGCGAGATGTACAGCCCCGGCTCGATCGTGAACACCATGCCCGGCTCCAGCAGACGCGACTCACCGGCTACCCGGTAATCGCCAACATCGTGCACATCCATACCCAGCCAATGCCCGGTCTTGTGCCGGTAGAACCGCTGGTAGTGACGTTCGAGAACGTTCTCTTCAAGATCACCCTTCAGCAGACCCAGTCGCAACAAGCCCTCGGTCAACACCTCCACCGCTGCAAGATGCCCTTCCTCGTAGGCAATGCCCGGCTGCGCCTGCTCCAAGGCCGCCACCTGCGCCGCCAACACCAGATCATGCAGCGCACGCTGCTCCTCACTGAAACGGCCATTGACCGGGAAGGTCCGGGTGATGTCGCTGGCATAGCCGCGATACTCCGCGCCTGCATCGATCAACACCAGATCGCCATCACGGCTACCGCTGTTGTTGTCGCGGTAGTGCAGCACACAGGCATTGGCGCCGGCACCGACAATGCTGTTGTATGCAGAACACGCATCGGCCGCGCGGAACTCACGCTCCAACGCTGCCTGCAATTCGTACTCATGGATACCCGCACGCGCCGCACGCATCGCCGCACGGTGCGCACGTACACTGATATCGGCTGCCGCCTGCATCAAGGCAATTTCATCGGCACTTTTGTACAGACGCTGCTCGTGCAGCAGGTGGCCAAGCTCAAGGAATTCATGCGGCGGCTGCGCACCGTTGCGCACCTGTGAACGCACCCGGTTCACCCAGCCGATCAACTTCAGATCGAAGTCGGCGTCGCGGCCAAAGTGGTAGTACACCCGTGAACGCCCTTCCAGCAGGCCCGGCAGGATTTCATCCAGATCATCGATCGGATAGGCGTCGTCCATCCCGTAAACCGAGACCGCACCATCCTGACCTGCGCGCGGGCCGTCCCAGGCTTCCCGGTCAGGATCGCGCTCACGGCAGAACAGGATCACCTCACCGTGTTTGCGCCCCGGGATCAGCACCAGCACTGCCTCCGGCTCCTGGAACCCGCTCAGGTACCAGAAGTCCGAATCCTGACGGTACGGGAAGAACGTGTCGTTGCTGCGTACCCGCTCCGTTGCCGCGGGCAATACCAGAATGGCGTCATCGCCGGCCGCTTCCATCAATTGCCGGCGGCGGCGGGCGTACTCGGCTGGGGTGATCCCGGACAGACGCTTCATCGCAACCTCAGTTCAGGCTTTGCCGGTGACGCGAGCCCATCACGCAGTCGCCGTGCAGCAGCAAAGCGGCAACGCGCACGAACTCCTCGATCTCGGACAAGGCGTCCTCGTCTTCGTCGGCGCTGTCGAACTCGTCGCTGGACGCCTGTGCCAGACGCGCCAGATCCTGCAGCGCTTCTTCGCCCTCCTCGCTCAGTGCCGGGCGCTTGCCCGAGGCCAGGCCGAAGCCACCCAGGAAAGCCCGGCACCATTCAAACAGGGCGTCGGTACGCGCCTGCAGCGGCTCGGCGGCGTCCACCAGCACCAGCTCGAAGGCGAAGTCGCGGTCTTCCAGCTGCGCGACCGTGGCCTGGCGCAGCAGGTCCAGCGCGCTGCCGGGCTCAGGGGTCGGCAGGCCGTCGTCGGCCAGCACTTTGGCCGGCCACGCAGGCTCATCGGCGCCACCGGCGGCCAACCAGCCGCACAGTCCGCCATGCAGTTCGGCCGGGGAAGCAGCCAGGCCCAGCGATTGGCTGGCCTGGAGGATGTCGTTGACGGAGGGAAGGTCGGTCATGTCACTGATCTGTAAAGCGGAGAGGAACGCCGGCACCGGCAAGATGACGACGGCCGCACAGTGTACCAATCGCACTGCATACTCCTTCTTGACCCGCCCTCACCGCCATGCCTATCGTTCCGTCCATGGACTCCTTCGACCCCGCTGGCCAGCTGCTGGCCCTCGCCTCCCGCCTCGAGCTGCTGCTTGAGCGCAACCAGCGGCTGAGCGATGAAAACCGCAGCCTGCGCCAGCAGCAGGAACAACTGATCAGCGAGCGCTCGCAGCTGCTGACCAAGAACGAACAGGCCCGCTCCCGGGTGGAAGCCATGATCACCCGCCTCAAGTCGCTGGAGCAGCACACGTGAGCAACAACGAACCGGTCAGCGTCCATATCCTGGACCGCGAGTACACCGTTGGCGTGGAACCGACCGAGCGCGAAAGCCTCACCGCGGCCGCGCGCGTGCTCGACGGCAAGATGCGCGAAATCCGCGGCAGCAACCGGATGGCGGCGGTCGACCGCATCGCGGTGTTGGCTGCGCTTAATCTTGCGCATGAGTTGCAGCAGGTGCGCGATGAGCAGGTTGCCCAGCAGCAGCGCTTTCAATCGGCCATGAACGAGTTGAACCGCCGTCTGGACCTGGCCATCGACAACGCGCGTTGATCCAGCTGACCAGCTCAGACAGATGAATCCGCGATTAGTGAAATACGACTGCACGTAGCCGCGCAACCTCGCTATACTGGCGACGCGTTCTCTGCTGTGAACGACGGCGTGTGCAAACATTCGCCTTGTCCCTTAATTACGACCACGGGGGCGCGACGGAGCCGGGTGTGCAGGTCCGCCTTGTAGCGGGAAGCCCGATGGCCCCCCAGCGTTCCCACTTGAACCCCGGGTTCAAGGTCGTTTCGCACGCATCGTCACCGCGGAGAATGCAATATTCCAGAACGGCGCCTAACGGCGCCGTTCTTTTTTTTGTCCTTCTCCCGGCGGGAGGAGAGGCGGAAGGACGGGGAACTTCTGTAGTGGCGGCCCAAGCTAGGCAAGTGCAGATACGGAATAGCCAATACCCACCAAAGGTGGGGCCTACAAAAACATTTGGGCCCCACACCGGCGCCCAGACCCCCCCGCCCGTCGCGCGAGACC
>NZ_JBRRDW010000080.1:0-13430 GCF_056759895.1 Stenotrophomonas sp. STEN038 | reverse complement strand
AATTTGTAGGCTTGCCGGGTCTTGCTGGTGATCTTGCCTGCAGACATGACTGTCTCCCAATGCTACCCCCAACAGAGGCTAGCTCTGTCTAGGAAATCCTGGGAACTCCAAAGCCTCGCACCTGAGCATCGGAATTTAGCAGGGGCGCTCGTGGGGCTGATAGGTCTTGACCTGAGGTTTTTTCAACCGGATTCGAATTGAGCTGGGTTCGTAAATTGACTTATCGCCAAGATGGGAAGTCGGTGTGGTCGGAGGTTGGATACGGATCACTACGGCGGGTGACGTGGGGTAGTGGCAAACCCGCCGTGGTCCCCCTTGCCCCCGTTCCTGATCCGTGGACACCTAAGTTGTGTCACAACCACGGCGATGTTGCTGGGTAGCCCATCGCGCCCTCGGGCGGCGGCCCGATCCCCCCCCCATCGGGTCGTCGCTCGTGTTCGATCCGGGCTGGAGCGTTTTGCGTGACGCGGACAACAGCGCTATGCTCGGTTCACCGTGTGGGGCGGTAGCTCAGCTGGGAGAGCGTCGCGTTCGCAATGCGAAGGTCGGGAGTTCGATCCTCCTCCGCTCCACCAAGTCTTCGAGCAAAGAAGTCGCATCGGATGATGCGGCTTCTTTGCGTTTTTGCGCTGGAAGTGGGTGTTCTGGTGAAATTTTCGCCATGCGGCGAGATGGCTGCAGCGGCGGAAGTCTCGCTACACAAGGCATTTCGAGGAATTTTCGGCGAATGTGAAAATTTTTGTGAAATTGGCTTGCCGAAACCGAAATAGCTCCGTAATATACGCCTCCTCGACGGCAGCAACGCCGACGAAAACAAAACAAAGTGGCCGAGTAGCTCAGTTGGTAGAGCAGGGGATTGAAAATCCCCGTGTCGGCGGTTCGATTCCGTCCTCGGCCACCAAAATTTCAAGGGTTCGCAGAAATGCGAGCCCTTTTTTGTTGTTTGTTTTCGGCGGATTTGTGCCGGTTGCGATTGTGGTGGTGCTTTGGGTTTGCGGTTTGTGGGAGCGGCGTGAGCCGCGAAGCTGGGGTTGCTGAAACTGCAGAGAGGGCTTGCGATCTTGTGGATCGATTGCTTCGCGACTTACGTCGCTCCCACAAGTGTGTGTGCATGCGTTCTTTTGTGATTTTGCCGAGCATGGCTCGGCACTACAGTTGAAGCGGCCCCGACCTGGTCGGGGCTTTGGTGCTCAGTTGCTTGGCAGCAATGGGCGCAGTACGGATTCCAGCTGTTCGCGACGCCAGCCGGCCAGCGCGGTCGGCCATTCGCCGCTTTCCAGCAGTGCTTCAAGGTGCTTGCGCGAGGCCAGTAGCCCCTCGGGCAGTTCCAGCTCGGCACTGCGCTTGCTGACCGCATCCTGCAGGCGTTTGATGGTGTTCTTGTTGGCGTCGGTGGCTGGCAGCGCCATCGGTGCGTCGGCTTCGTCGGCAAGCGGGGTGTTCAGTGCTTCCCATACCTGCTGGGCCAGCTTGCGCGGGGCCTTGGGGAAGCGGCCGAAAACTTTCAGCATGGCCTCGTAGTCTGCTGGCGGGGTGCGTGCCAGCACGTTGGCCAATTCGTTGTCCAGGATCCAGCTGCGCGGCTTGTCGCTGCTGCGTGCCTGTTGGTCGCGCCAGCGCAGCAGGCGCAGCAGGCGCAGCTGGGCTTCGCGCTCCAGCACCTGCGAGGAGCGCATCGACAGGTGCGGCCAATGCTCGCCTTCGTCGCCCTCGACGCTGGCCAGCAGGCGCTCGCCATCGTCCTGCAGCCATCGCATGCGGCCTGCGGCCTGCAGCTTGGCGCTGATGGCGTCGTGCATGGCGAACAGGTATTCGACGTCGTCGGCGGCGTATTCCAGCTGCGCGTCGCTGAGCGGGCGCTTGAGCCAGTCCGAGCGGGTCTCGCCCTTGGGCAGGGTGACGCCGGTAATTTCGGCCACCAGCTTCTGGTAGCCCATGCCGCCGCCAATACCGGCCAGTGCCGCGCCGATCTGGGTGTCGAACAGCGGCCGCGGCAGCGCGTCGCAGGCGCACTTGAAGGCGACCAGGTCTTCGCTGGCGCTGTGCATGATCTTGGTGATCGAGGTGTCGGTCAGCCAGGGCTTCAGCGCCTCGCACATGCCGGGTATCAGCGGGTCGATCAGCAGGATTTCATCGCCAACGGCCATCTGCACCAGGGCCAGCTGCGGCCAGTAGGTGCGTTCGCGGATGAATTCGGTGTCCAGCCCGATCCGGCTCGGGCGCTGGCGGTAGCGTTCTTCCAACTCCGCCGGGTGTTTGATCCAGTAAGCCACGTGGGGTTCCGTCAACTGCAGGGTTTGCTCAGGCAGGCGAGAATAGCCTAACGTCGGGCCGCTCCCGGGAGAGTATGCAAGGTGATGGAGGCGTTTTTGGGTAAAACCGGCCAATTGTTGGGTCTGACCGCGCTATTGCTGGCGTTGGCGGGGTGTGGCGGCAGTGCGCCGCAGCCGCCGTCGGCTGCGCCAAATGCGGAGCCTGCAAAGAAACCCAGCTTGAGCGAGCGGCTGGAAGCCAGGGCTGAAGCGCGCGCCGAAGCCAAGGCCGGGGCGGCCGCTGCTACCAAGGCGGAGCCTGCAACGCCCGATCCCACGCCGCAGGTTGAGGACATCACGCTGCCGGTCTGGGACGCGCCGGAAGTCAGCCTGCAGCCCGGGGAGCTGGCCGAAGCACGCAAGGCGGCCGACAAGGCGCTGGCCGAGGACAGGCTGTACCGCGACGCCGAGGACGCCATTCCGCTCTACCTGGCGATCCTGGCCCAGCAGCCGAACGACAGGGCCGCACAGCGCGGCCTGGACAAGGCCCGGCAACGCCTGCGCGCGCAGGCCACTACCTTGATGGCACAACCGGAGAATCAACGCCAGGCCCTGGCCCAAGCTGCCGAGATCGCTGGCGTAGCGGTGGCGTTGGCGCCCGAGGGCAAGGCCGAACAGGACTTGCAGCAGCGCATCGCAGTGGCGCGGCGGTTGCTGGCGCTGAACCGTGCAGGCGAGCAGGCGCTGCGCCAACACCAGTTTGGCGAGGATGGCGGGGGCGCACAGGCGGCGTTCCGCGAAGTGCTGGCGTCCGACCCACTCAACAGCCGCGCCCGGCAGGGCTTGGCGGCGGTGGAGAGCGGCCTGATCCGCCGTGCTGAACATGCCGCGGCAATGGACTCGGACTTCGAGGCGGCCGCGCGCTGGCTGGACAAGGCCACCACCATCCGTGGCGAGGCCGTGACCTTGAAGGATGCACGTGCGCGCATCGAAGGCATCCGCACCGCCCAGCTTGATGCGCTGCGCGAAGGCGGCCTGCGTGATCTGGTGTCGTCCAAGGGCTTGAAGGATGCGCGGCTGAAGCTGGCCCAGGCCGAACGCATCGCGCTGCCCGGCGACCGTACCGTGGCCCTGCTGCGCGAACGCATCGAACTGGTCACCCATTACGGCAGCTTCCGCCCGGGCCAGGTGTTCAGTGATGCCTTGAGTGAAGGCAGTCGCGGCCCGCAGATGGTGGTGGTGCCGTATGGCAGTTTCCAGATGGGGGCGACCGAGGGTGAGATCGGCAGCAGCGATGCCGAGCGCCCGCAGCATCTGGTGAACTTCGAGCGCGGCTTTGCGATGTCGATCACCGAGGTCACCGTGGCTGATTTCCGCCGTTTCGTGGAAGCGGCCAAGGCGCGTCCGCGTGCGACCCGGCGCGGCCATTCCATCGTCTATGACGAGCGCAGCGGTAACTTCATCCGCCGCAGCGGGGTGGATTGGCAGTCCGATTACAACGGCGTCAAAGCGGCACCCAACAGCCCGGTGATGCATGTCAGCGTGCGCGACGCCGAGGCCTATGCGGCCTGGTTGAGCGAGCAGACGGGGCGCTATTACCGGCTGCCCAGCGAATCGGAGTTCGAATATGCATTGCGTGCCGGCAGCCAGGGGCGCTTCCCGTGGGGGCGCTCGATGACGCCACCGGAGAACAGCGGCAACTTCACCGGCAGCCTCGACGTATCGCCCAGCGGCCGCCACTGGAACAACGCCTTCATCGGCTACGGCGACGGATTCTGGGGCACCGCGCCGGTGGCGATGTTCCGCGCCAATGCCTGGGGCCTGCACGACATCAGCGGCAATGTCAGCGAGTGGGTGGCCGACTGCTGGCATGCCAGTTACCGGCGTGCACCGGCCGATGGCGCGGCCTGGTACAACCCGGGTTGCCGGCAACGGGTGATCCGCGGCGGCAACTGGGCCAATGCGCCGGAGCAGACCCGCGCGGCGTGGCGGCAGTCACAGGACTCGGATGTCACCTCGGCGCGCATTGGATTCCGTCTGGTACGCGGAATTTGACCTTGCCGCGGCGTACGCTAGCGTTACCATCGGCCACGGCCAGCCCGGCCAAGACGGAATCCAACCATGCGACAAGATCCTTTCGGTAACCAAGGCAATGGCGGCCAACGTCGGCGTGGCGGCGGCCTGTTCGGGAATATCCGCTGGGTGATCCTGCTGGGCTTCGCGGTCTATGGCGGCTGCTATTACTTCGGCAACCGCTCGGTGGACCCGTATACCGGCGAGAAGGTGCTGATCGACAGCTCGCTCAATGCCAGCGAGGAAAAGGCGCTGGGCCTGCAGGCCTACCAGGAGATCCTGGCGCAGGAACGCCCGGTCGACCCCAATTCGCAGATCGCCCGCCAGGTGCGCGAGATCGCCAATCGCCTGATCGCCAAGGTCGACGTGGTGGAGACCTCGCTCGCCCAGGAGCACGGCTTGCAGCCGCAGCACTTCGCCAAGGACTTCGAGTGGGATGTGAACGTGCTGCAGTCCGATCAGGCCAATGCCTTCTGCCTGCCCGGCGGCAAGATGGCCGTCTATACCGGCTTGATTCCAGTGGCACAGAACGCTGATGCACTGGCAGTAGTGATGGGTCACGAAATTGCCCACGCGCTGCTGCGCCACGGTGCCCAGCGCATGGCCCAGCAGAAGCTGACCCAGATAGGGCAGATGGCCGGCGCCGCCAGCGGCATGGATGGCCAGCAACAGCAGATGATGATGTCGGCCATGGGTTACGGTTACCTGCTGCCGTATGCGCGGTCGCATGAGACCCAGGCCGATGAAGTCGGGTTGATGCTGGCCGCAGCCGCCTGCTTCAACCCGGAGGAAGCGGTGCCGCTGTGGCAACGCATGAGTGAGGCCAGTGGCGGGCAGGCGCCGCCGGAGTTCTCCTCCACCCACCCCAATCCCGGTACCCGCATCCAGAACCTGCAGGCACTGATGCCCAAAGCGCTGGAGTACAAGCAGCGCTTCTGTAATGCCGGAGCGGCAGCAAGGTAGCAAGCGCCGCAGCGGGCTGCACAAGGACATAACGAACGCCGGAGGATGCTCGCCGGCGTTCTTGCTTTGTGGCCAGAGGTAGTGGATGCGACGTGGTGCGTTGCTGGGTTTGGGCGTGTTGTTGATCATCGTGGTGGTCGGTTGTGGCTGGGCGGCACATGGCAAGCCGCTGTCCGCTGGCCGCTATGGCCGCGTGCAGGTGGTGGAGCCGCCGGCCTCGGCGCATGGTCTGGTGATCTATTTCGCAGACCCGGCCTTGCCGCAGGCGCAGCGCAGGCAGTTTGCCGGGCAGGTGGCGCACACTGGCGCATGGGTGGCGGTGGTGGACGCGGCGCGTTATCGACAGCAATTGCAGAAGGGCAATGGCAGCTGCCGGGCCATGGCCGACGATGCGGCGTTGCTTGCCCAGAAGCTGCTCAAGCGCGAGCGTGCCGAGCAGTTCTTCCTGCCGGTACTGCTGGGTCAGGGCAGCAGTGCCGGCTTGGTGCGCGACAGCGCAGCCGGTGCTGCACCTGGCGAGTTTGCTGCAGCCTTGGTTTCTGCGGATAGCGTCGCATCGAACAATGTCAGCTGCGTTGGAGGAGCGGCCGCTGTCCAGGTCAAGTCCTTGCCGGCGGATGCGTTGCTGGCTGCGGTACCCATGGCGCTGAACGCCTCACCTGCACAGGGCGTCGCGTCGCTGCCTTTGGTCGAGATGCCGGTAGCAGGCAGCAAGCGGCTGGTGGTGCTGATCTCCGGTGACGGTGGCTGGCGTGATCTGGACAAGGGGCTGGCGCACGAGCTCAACCAACGCGGCATTTCGGTGGTCGGCTGGAACAGCCTGCGCTACTTCTGGAAGAAACGTACTGCCGCCCAGATAGGTGCCGATCTGGACAATGTGGTGCGTACCTATCGGCAGCGCTGGCAGGCTGACGACGTGGCGCTGGTTGGCTATTCGTTTGGCGCGGATGTGTTGCCGTTCGCCTATCCGCTGCTCAGCGGGGAGCAGCGCCGCTCGGTGCGGCTGGTGTCGCTGTTGGGGCTTGCCCACGGCGCCGACTTCGAGGTGCGCGTAGGAGGCTGGCTGGGCTGGTTCCGTGCCCAGGAAGTGCCTGTGCAGCCTGCGTTGGCCGGCTTGCAGCTGGTCGCGCACCAGTGCATTTACGGCGTCGATGAGAAAGACAGCCTTTGCCGCGATCTGCGAGGTGATGCGCATATGCAGGTGGTTGAGCTCCCCGGTGGGCATCACTTCGATCGTGACCCGGGCAAGCTGGCGCGGATCATTGTCGATCGTTGGGACGCGGCGCCGGCTCAGCCCTGAGTGGAATCGCCGGGCGCTGGTTTTACGCTGATCTGCTCAACCCTCAATTGCAGTTCGCCTTCTGCCAGACGGGCGCGCAGCTGTTCGCCGGGCTTGACCTGCTCGGCGCTGCGGACCAGGGCGCCGTCCTCAAGCGTAGTCAGGATCGAATAACCACGCGCCACGGTAGCCAGGGGGCTCACCGCTTCCAGTGAGCGGGCGACGCCGCGCAGACGCAATGCATCGCGCTGCAACTGGCGCGCCATCGCCGCATGGGCGCGCGGTGCCAGGGTTGCCAGTTTTTCGGCCAATGCGTTCAAGCGTCGCTGTGGCTGGGTGCTGCGCAGTACGGTGGCGGCATGCCGGAGCCGGGCCGCGCGACGTTCCTGTTGTTGTTGCCAGGTGGCGTGCAGGCGTGCGAAGGCGGCTTCCTGTCGATGCTTGAGCAGGTTCAGCCGTGCCTGTGGGCTGTGTGCCTGCAGCCGCAACGCGGCGCGGTCCGCGCGCTGCATGGCCTGGCTCATCGCGTGTACCTGCAGCTGCTGCAGGCGCTGCGCCAGCCGGCGCACCCGCAGCGCAAGATCGCGTTGATCCGGCACCAGCAGCTCGGCGGCCACGGACGGCGTCGGCGCGCGCAGATCGGCGGCGAAGTCGCTCAGGCTGAAGTCGGTTTCGTGGCCTACCGCCGAGACCACCGGCGTGTTGCTGGCAGCGACTGCACGCGCCAGCTGCTCATCGTTGAAGGCCCACAGGTCTTCCAGCGAGCCGCCGCCACGGGTCAGCAGGATCACGTCGTAACGGCCGCTGGCGTCGGCCTGGCGCAGCAGCGAGGTGATCTGCGGGGCAGCGGTGGCACCCTGTACCAGCGACGGCAGCAGCTCGACTTCCAGCATCGGGAAGCGGCGCTCCAGCACGCTCAGTACGTCGCGTACCGCTGCGCCGCTGGGCGAGGTGATCACCGCCAGACGGCGCACATGCGCCGGCAGCGGTCGCTTGCGTGCTGGGTCAAACAAGCCTTCGGCTTCGAGCCTGGCCTTGAGTTCGTCGTAGGCGCGGCGCAATGCGCCTTCGCCGGCTTCTTCCATGTGATCGAGGATCAGCTGGTAGTCGCCGCGTGCTTCGTACAGGGTGAGGCGGCCGCGTACCAGTACGCGCATGCCTTCGCGCGGGAGGAACTTCAACCACTGGCTCTTGGGCTTGAACATCGCTGCACGCACCTGCGCGCGCGCGTCCTTCAAGGTGAAGTACAGATGCCCGGAGGCGGGCCGGCTGACACTGCCCAGTTCGCCTTCCACCCAGACCATCGGGAACGTGCTCTCCAGAAGGTCGCGCGCCAAGGTGTTGAGCTGGTTGGGGGTGAGGACGTCGTTGCTGGAGGTCATGGTTGAACTGCTATGCCGGTAGGACGCTCGGCCACGCTGGGGGCGCAGACGAGCTGACGGCCGCTATCTTACGGGAGCGACTGTGCTAGTCGAAGAAATCGAACAGGGAGATGTCCAGATCGGGGAAATCCAGCCAGGACAGGTCGAAATCAAACCAGCTCGCGTTACTGTCGGTGGCCATCGAGCGCAGCATCTCTGCTTTCATTGCGGCGTAGTCGCAGGCTTCACCACTGGCTGCATGCAACTGGTCAAAGTCGGAATGGGTGTTGAACAGAGCATGTGACCAGCATGCGAGATCGAGGTCGATCTTGTTGCGCCGGTTGGCGTCGCGCACCTGTTGCACCGAGTAGAAGTTGCGCTTGCCGTAGTGGCGAAGCAGGTCGTCTCCGACCAGCTGGGCTTGGCTGCGCTTGTCCCCAGGCGCGATGGCGCAGGGAGCGGGTAACAGTTCGTTGTTCATTCACATTCCTTGTGGCGGCTAAGGGGAGTGATGGTGCTGGAATCGCATAGGCCGTGGTGCTAAGGCTTCTGCGCGGCGTCAGCGTGCCGCTGCAAGGCCCACTGCACGTGTTCGCGCACCACTTCGGATGCATGCGCCTGGCGGCTTTGCAACGCCTGCTGCGCGGCGGGCGAGGGGGCGGCATTACCCAGTGCCACCGCGATATTGCGCAGCCAGCGCTCATGGCCGCTGCGACGGATCGGGCTGCCTTCGGTACGGCGCAGGAACTCGTCTTCTTCCCAGGCAAACAGCTCGGGCAGGGTGGCGGTATCCAGATTGTTGCGGGCGCGGAAGTCCGGCTCGTCGGTGCGTTGGGCGAACTTGTTCCAAGGACACACCAACTGGCAGTCATCGCAGCCATAGATGCGGTTGCCCATCAGAGGGCGCATTTCCAGCGGAATCGCGCCTTCATGTTCAATGGTCAGGTAGGAGATGCAGCGGCGTGCATCCAGCCGATGCGGGGCGATGATGGCGGCGGTGGGGCAGACATCGATGCAACGCGTGCAGCTGCCGCAATGCGCGGTGGCCGGCACATCCACCGGCAACGGCAGGTCGACGTAGATTTCGCCTAGGAAAAACCACGAACCGCCGTTACGGTCGATCAGGCAGGTGTGCTTGCCGATCCAGCCCAATCCGGCATTGCGCGCCAGCGCCCGTTCCAGCACCGGCGCCGAATCGACGAAGACCCGGTAGCCGAATTGACCGATCTCGCTGGCGATGCGCTCGGCAAGTTTCTGCAGGCGGTTGCGCATCAGCTTGTGGTAGTCGCGGCCAAGCGCGTAGCGCGCCACATAGGCACGTTCGCTGTCATTCAAGGTCGCCCAGGCTTCGGCATCCTCCTTGGGGCCGTAATCCATGCCGACCGAGATCACCCGCAGCGTGCCCGGCAGCAGTTCATTCGGGCGCGCGCGGAGGGTGCCGTGGCGGGCCATCCACTCCATCGTTCCGTACAGACCCTTGCCCAGCCAATCGGCCAGATGTGCTTCATCCTCGCCCAGCTCGATGCCGCTGACCCCACAGCGCTGGAAGCCTGCTTCACGGGCAAGCTGGCGGATGCGCAGCGATAGCTGCGCCGGATTTGCGGCGGTAACGGCTTCAGACATGGCGCAAGTATAGAATTGCCGGCATGTCAGAGCCCGTCGAATTGTTCGATATCGCCGCTGCCCGCCAGATTGATGGGCAAGCTACCGCTGCCTTGGGTGGCGATGGTTATGTGCTGATGCAGCGTGCCGGTCACGCCGCCTGGCAGACCGCGCTGCAGTATTGGCCGCAGGCGCGGCGCATCGTGGTGGTGTGCGGGCCGGGCAACAACGGCGGCGACGGCTATGTGCTGGCCCGTCACGCCCGCCAGTCCGGACGCGACGTCAGCGTGCTGCATCTGCCGGACGCGTCGCCGCGTACAGCCTTGGCGCAGCGCGCCTGCACCGATTATCTGGCCGTGGGTGGCCACGTCGAGATCGCCATGGAATGCCTGCAGCAGGCCGACCTGATCGTCGATGCGCTGTACGGCATTGGCTTCAACCGCGCGCCCGATACCGATGACGCAGCCCTGATTGCAGCAATGAATGCTGCTCCAGGGCCGGTATTCGCGCTGGATGTGCCCAGTGGCGTTGATGCGCTCAGCGGCAACGTGGCCGGCGCGGCGGTGCGTGCGGCGCGGGTATTGCAGTTCATCGTGCCGCATCAGGGACTGCACACAGGCGCGGCGCTGGAGCATGCCGGGCAGCGCTTGCTGGCTGATCTGGAGGTGCCGGCTGTCGCCTTTGAGGGTGTCAGCGCGAGCGCGTTGCGCTGGGCCAGGCCGCAGTTGCTGAAGGTGCTGCCACCGCGTCGGCTCAATACGCATAAAGGCGAATCCGGGCATGTGCTGTGCGTAGGCGGCAACCACGGCAGCGGCGGCGCGGTGATGCTTGCTGCCGAGGCCGCGCTGCGCAGTGGTGCCGGTCTATGCAGCGTGGCAACGCGTGCGCTGCATGTGGCGCCATTGTTGGCGCGCTGTCCCGAAGCGATGGTGCATGCCGTCGACAGCTCGGAGGACTTCGCAGGCTTGCTGGTCCGTGCAAGCACCATCGCGCTGGGGCCTGGACTAGGCCAGGATGATTGGGCGCATGCCTTGTGGTCGGCGGTGCTGGCCAGCGGCAAGCCGCTGGTGCTGGATGCCGATGGTTTGAATCTGCTGGCCGCCGATCCGCGACCGCTCCCACAGGCGATTCTCACCCCGCACCCCGGTGAGGCCGCGCGCCTGCTCGGCACCGATACCGCCAGCATCCAGCGTGATCGCTTTGCCGCAGCGCATGCCTTGGCAGCGCGCTATGCGGCAGTGGTCGTGCTCAAAGGCGCTGGCACGGTGATCGCCGCGCCCGGCCAGCTACCACGGGTGATTGCCGCGGGTAATCCGGGCATGGCGGTTGGCGGCATGGGCGACCTGCTGACCGGCGCTATTGCCGCGGTGCAGGCCCAGGGCCTGTCGCTGTTTGATGCCGCCAGCACCGGTGCCTTGCTGCACAGCCTGGCCGGCGATGCGGCGGCCGCCGAAGGTGAGCGTGGGCTGTTGCCGCGCGATCTATTGCCGCACCTGCGCACCCTTGCCAATCCATAATGTGTCCCATGATCGAATTGTCATTGCCCCAAGCCGAGAGCACCGACCTGCTGGGTCAGGCGCTGGCACAGACCCGACCCGCGCAGGCGGTGGTTCATCTGCAAGGTGACCTGGGCGCCGGGAAGTCCACCCTGGCCCGTGCCCTGCTGCGCGCGTTGGGCGTGCAGGGGCCTATCCGCAGCCCCACCTACACCTTGATCGAGCGCTATCCGCTGGATACCGGCGAAGCCTGGCATCTGGATCTGTACCGGATCGGGAATGCCGGCGAGCTGGATTTCCTCGGCCTGGATGACGCCAGTGCCAACCTCTGGCTGATCGAATGGCCCGAGCGCGGGGCCGGCGGTCTGCCGCCATTGGATCTGGTGGTGGCGTTGGAAATCGACGGCCACGGCCGCCGGGCAAGCCTGCAGGCACATAGCCCGACGGGTGAGGACTGGTTGCAGCGCCTGCGCAAAACGGGTCACTTGCAGGGGCTTCCTGCCCTGTAACAACAGGAAGTTACGGCAGGTTGCGGATTATTAAGGGAAAAAATGTTGCAATTACCGAAATCCGGTGATTGAATCCGCCCATGACTACGGGAAACCGCCTGTTCGCATTGTCTGTCGCCGTTGCCGGCCTCTGCCTGGCCAGCGCATCCGCGTGGGCCGGTGAGGTCCGTGGGCTGGGTTTGAGTGCTGGCGCAACCGGCACCCGCGCCGAGATCCAGTTGGCCGGTGGTGGCAGCTACAAGACCATCAGCCTGGCCGGTCCCAACCGTCTGGTCATCGATTTCCCCGACTCCACCGGCGTGCGCGGCCTCAAGCTGCCTGCGGCTGTTGGTGTGGTCACTGCAGTACGCACCGGCAATCCGGTCCCCGGCACCTTCCGCATCGTGTTCGACCTGGCCGAATCCGTGGCAGCCTTCAAGCCGCAGATGCAGGGGCAGGGAGCCGAGTCCAAATTGCTGATCGAGTGGCCGGGTGAAACCGCGCCGCGTGCAACTGCCGCCGCCGCGCCCGTCGCAACTGCTCCAGCGGCAAGCGTGCCGCCGGTTGCCGCAGCGGTCGTGAATCCCGAGCAGGCACGCGCCGAAGCTGCCCGTGCCACGGCTGCATTGACCGCAGCGGTGCGTCAGCAAGCGACCACGCCGCCGGCGCCGGTCCAAGCGGCCCCGGTCGCCACAACGACTGTCGCTGCCAACAGCGGCAATCCGCCGATGGTTGCATCGACGTCTTCAGCGGCGGCGATCCTCAACGGGCAGGGCACTCCGGTCCGCACCACCATTGCTACCGGCGTACCGACCCCGATCGTGGCAAATCCGGCAGCTGCGGCACCTGCTGCCACCGCACCGGTTGCCGCGGCGCAGACGCCTTCGCCGCGTCCGGTGATGCCAAGTGACGCGTCACGAATTCGCATGGCGCCGGGCATGCGCAACCTGGTGGTGGCCATCGATCCGGGTCATGGCGGCCAGGATCCGGGCGCCGTCGGGCCTACCGGCAAGCGCGAGAAAGACGTAACGCTGGCCGTTGCACGTGAGCTGGCGCGTCAGGTCAACGCTACCCCGGGCCTGCGCGCGTTCCTGACCCGCGACACCGACGTGTTCATCCCGCTGCCGATGCGTGCCCAGCGTGCGCGTGCGGCCAAGGCCGACATCTTCATCTCGATCCACGCTGATGCGGCCGAGAATCGCTCAGCGACGGGTTCTTCGGTCTATGTGCTGTCGACCAAGGGCGCGTCCTCGCAGCGTGCGCGTTGGCTGGCGGACAAGGAAAATGCCGCCGACCTGATCGGTGGCGTCAGCCTCAGTCGTACCGAAGGTACCTTGGCCAACGTACTGCTGGATCTGGCCCAGAGCGGCAACATGAAGGCGTCGGAAGATGCGGCCGGGCACGTGCTCGGTGGCCTCAAGCGTATCGGCAACAACCACAAGCCGAACCTTGAGCGGGCAAACTTCGCCGTGCTGCGTACCTCCGATATGCCGGCGATGCTGGTCGAAACCGCGTTCATCTCCAACCCGGATGAGGAGCGCCGCCTGATTGATCCGGCCTATCAGCGTCGTATCGCCGGTGCCGTGCTGGATGGCGTGCATACCTTCTTCAGTCGTCAGCCGCCACCGGGTACCTTGTTTGCCGCCCGCGCGCAGGCCGAGATGGATGCAGCGGCTGGCACGGTTGCTGGTGGTAGCAAGTAAGGCAGAGCTTGATTGAAGCCCGCTTCTGGCGGAGCTTCTGGCAATGAGACATCTTGAATCCGATGCCAGGGTGCTGGCGTCGGATTTTTTGCTTTTTGTGGGAGCGGGGGGGGGGGCCCCGGCCGCGGGGCGGAGGTGCGGGGGGGTGTGGGGGGGGGTTGGGGCGCGCCCCACGCGGACCTCGCCCGGCGGGCGAGGGGGGGGTGGGGGTGG
>NZ_JBRRDW010000079.1:0-13780 GCF_056759895.1 Stenotrophomonas sp. STEN038 | reverse complement strand
GGGTAGTGCTGAGCCATGCTCGGCTGGAGCCTTACCGGGAAAGCCTCTGCCGAGCATGGCTCGGCACTACCTTTGCCTCCCACCTTCGCTGCGCGAAAGGGAGGAGGCGAAGGGGCAATCAGCGCAGCAGGCGGCCTGCGTCGAGCAGGATCATCGGCTGCTGGCCGATGCGGGCGATGCCGCGGAACAGTTCATTGGAGATCTGGCAGATGCGCGCGGTGTCCGGCGGCTCGATCTGCGAGTCGTTGAGGTTGGCGACGTCTTCCACCGCCGACACGCGCAGGCCCAAGGTCTCGCCGTTCTCTTCCAGCACGACGATGCGGGTCTGTGAGTCCTCAGGCGCGCTTTGCACGTCAAGATGGCGGCACAGGTCCATCACCGGCACCACCTGACCGCGCAGGTTCATGATGCCGAGCATGGCCGGGCCCGTGCCGCGCAGTGCCAACAGTGGTACCGGCAGGACGACTTCCTGCACCTTCAACAGCTCCAGCGCATAGGTCTGTTGGCCGCAGCGCAGGCGCAGCCAACGTGAGCTGCGCTCCGCGGCGCGGCGTTGCTGCGGGCTGCTCGCCGGGCGCTGTGCCTGCGCCTGCAGTTCCTGCCAGGTGCTTGGGCGCGCGTCTGCCGATGGATCGGGCAAAGCGCGTACGTTCGGCGTGCTGCGTGGCGCTGCAGTCGGGCTGATCGGCAAACCCGCGGCGGTTTCAAATGCCGCCTGCAGGTTGGCGCTGTCGCTGTGGGCGAGCTTGCGGCTTTCAGCAGGACCGGTTTCGTAGATCACCTCGTCCGGCAGGTCGTCCCAGGTCGGCGGGCGACCGGCATTGGCAGCACTGGTCGCCGCCATCGCGTCGTCGAAGGCAGCCTGCAGTGCTGCAGTGTCACCGGGTGCAATTGCGGCAGGTGCAGGTGCAGGTGCTTCGGCGGCTTTGGATTGCGCCTGCGCGAGCGCGGCTTCAAACACCGCTTCGAGCTCGGCGCTATCGCCGGGCGCCTCGAAGGCGGCGGGTTTGGCGACGACGGCCGGCGTAGCTACGACGGGTGCCGGCGCCGCCTCGAGCAGCAGCTCGCCCAGATAGTCATCCAGCACATCGTTGCTCATGCGGCCTGCTCCAGCTGCGTGGCCTCGCTGGCCAGCAACCACTCGAGTGCATGGCGGTAAGCGGCCATGCCGCGGCCCGGATAATCGTCGCCAAGGACCGGCACGGTCAGGGCAGCAGGATTGCAGATGCGGGTGTCGACCGGAATCGCATCTTCCCAGACGCGCTCGCCGTGACGTTCCTGCATCAGCTTCAGGGTTTCATTGCCGGCACGGGTACGACGGTCGAACAAGGTGGGTAGCACCGAAATCGGAAGGGCACGTTTGCGCGAGCGCTCGACCATTTCGCCAGTACGGACCATGCCGTCCAGACCATGCAGGGCCAGTGGCTCGGCCTGGGTCGGGATGATCAGGCGATCAGCGGCGGCCAGGGCGTTGATCATCAACAAGCCCAGCGTCGGTGCGCAGTCGAGCAGGATGTAATCGTGCTGCTCGCCGTGACGGGCAAGCGCCTGCTGCAGGGCCAGGCCCAGACCGGGCTGGTTGGCGCTGCGCCGTTCCAGCGTGGCCAGCGAGGCCTGCGCGCAGAGATAGTCCAAGCCAGGAATGTCGCTGTGGCGGGCAAGCGAAGCGATCTCGTGCGGTGGCGTGGCGAACAGTTCCTGCACGCCCTGCGGCACCGGCTCAACCGGTACGCCGAACGCGCGGGTCAACGAGGAATGGGGGTCCAGGTCAATCAACAGCACCTTGTGTCCACGTGCGGCAAGGCCGCGCCCGAGTGACAGGGTGGTGGTGGTTTTGCCGACGCCGCCTTTTTGGTTGGCAATGGCCCAGATACGCATCATTGGACTCCTTCGATGACCGCCGGTACCGCGCTGCGAACGGCGGATGCGGCAGTTGTGCCGCCGTTGCCACCGTCGTCGCTGGTGCTGGCTGTGGTGTTGCTGGAAGCAGGCAGATCAGCTGCCGCTGCCGAATCGGCGAGGATGATCACCATCACCCGTCGGTTGCGGTTGCGCCCTTCGGGCGCATCGTTGCTTTCGCGTGGGCGGAACTGGCCGTAACCCACCATCGCCAGACGCTGTGGCTGCACGCCGTGATCCGCGAACAGGTGAACGACGCTGGCGGCACGTGCCGCTGACAGCTCCCAGTTGGACGGGAACTGTGCGGTGGCGATCGGCAGGTTGTCGGTGTGGCCTTCGACACGCACGCCGTTGGGTGCATCGAGCAATACATCGGCCAGGGTGCCGAGCGTGGTGCGAGCGCTGGCGTCCAGCGCCGCCGAACCAGTAGTGAACAGAATGTCGCTGTTGATCTCGACCTCGATCCACAGCTCGGTGCGGCGCACGGTAATGACGCCTTGTTTGACCAGTGGCGCCAGCGACTGGCTGAGGCGGTCCGCGATCTGGTTGAGCTGGCGTTCGGCGCGCTGCAGCTGTTCCTGGTTGTGTGCCGAGACCGGCATGCGCATATGCGATGCCATCGACGGCAGCTGGGTGGGGTCCGCGAGCGCGCCGCCGGTCATGCTTGGCGCACTGATCACCGAGGGTGAGTCATAGCCGCCGCCCTGCAACTGCTTGTTGCCAACCTGGACCTGGCTGATGGTGCGTGGGGCGCCGCCAAAGGCGGTGGTCAAGGCATCGGCCATGACCCGGTACTTGCCTTCGTTCAAGGACGAGATGGCGTACATCACCACGAAGAACGCGAGCAGCAGCGTCATCAGGTCGGCATAGGGAATGGCCCATGCTTCGTGGTTGGCGTGCTCTTCGTGGTGCTTGCGACGGGCCATCGGTCAGTTCACGAAGCCGGCCAGGCTGTTCTCGATATTGCGCGGGTTCTCGCCCTGGGCAATGGCGATCAGGCCTTCGATGATCATTTCGCGCTCGCGGCAGCTGCTGGCGATCACGCCCTTGAGCTTGGCCGACACCGGCAGGAACAGCAGGTTGGCCGAGGCGATGCCGTAGATGGTGGCAGTGAAGGCAGCGGCGATGCCGTGGCCGAGCTTGCTCGGGTCGGCGAGGTTCTTCATCACCGCGATCAGGCCGAGCACGGCGCCGATGATGCCCAAGGTGGGAGCGTAGATGCCCATGCCCTCGAACACCTTGGTGGCGGCCAGGTCCTGTTGCTCCTGGCTGCCGAGTTCAATTTCCATCATGTGGCGGATGGTGTCCGGCTCGACGCCGTCGACCACCAGCTGCAGGCCTTTGCGGATGAACGGATCGTCCTGCAGCTCGACCTGCGGCTCCAGGCCCAGCAGGCCCTGACGGCGGGCGATATTGCTCCAGTCGACGATCTGCTGGACCAGCGCGCGGCGGTCGCTGGCCGGCGGGCGGATCACCCAGCGCACGATCTTGAAGGCATGTTTGAATACGGCCGGCGAGGTGTGCAGCAGGATGGCAGCCAAGGTGCCGACAATGACGATCACGAAGGCAGCAGGTGACCACAGCGAGGACAGGCCAGCGCCTTTGAGGATGCTGCCACCCACCAGGGAGGCGAGGGCGAGGAAGAGTCCAATGATGCTGAGTCGGTCCATGGTGCGTATATCGGCCTCGTTGTAGCGGTCTTGAATCAGGGCTTTGCTTAAGCCCCTCTCCCGCGCGCGCGCGGGAGAGGGGTTGGGGTGAGGGCGCTTTTGCTTTAAGGGCTAAAAGCTAAAAGCTCCCTCACCCGCCCTGACTTCGCAGGGCACCCTCTCCCGCAGGCGGGAGAGGGGACAGCGTTTTGCTCCACGGGTTAAAAGTTGCCCTCACCCGCCCCGTCTTCGCGGGGCTGCCCTCTCCCGCATGCGGGAGAGGGGACAGATGGCATCGCGGGGGCTGTTGGGATGCTTGATCGAAGGCTTCGCTGGAGGGGCTGGGTCATTGCTTACCCCTGCACCCCACGCAGCCCATCCACATCCAGAATCAGCGCCATGCGGCCGTCACCAATCAAGGTGGCGCCGGCATAGCCGTTCAGGCCGCGCAGCGCACGCGGAAGCGGTTTGATCACCACTTCCTCGCGGCCACGTACCTGGTCCACCACCAAGCCGAAACGGGCTTCGCCCATCTGCAGTACGACGATGGTCAACAACGTCGATGGCGCCGGGGTAACTCCCAGCCATTGGCGCAGATCCAGCAGCGCCAGTGTGTGGCTCTTGCGATCCAACACCGCGCGACCGTCAAACCAACCCAGTGAGGTCGCCGGGGCGTGCAGCACTTCCATTACCCGTGCCAAGGGCAGGGCGTAGACGTCTTCGCCGGCCTGCACCAGCAGGGTCGGCAGGATCGCCAGGGTCAGCGGGACGCGGATCAAGAAGCGGCTGCCACGGCCCAGTTCGGATTGGATCTGGATCTGGCCGCTGAGCTCACGGATCCGCGACTGCACCACGTCCATGCCAACGCCACGGCCGGAGATATCGGTTACTTCCTGCTTGGTCGAGAAGCCGGGCAGGAATACCAGGTGCAGGCACTCTTCGCTGGTCAGGCGGGCGGCGGCTTCCGGGTCGAGCAAGCCCTTGTCGCGGGCCTTGGCACGCAGGCGTTCCGGGTCAATGCCGGCGCCGTCGTCCTGGACTTCGATGCTGACGTAATCGCCTTCCTGCTGGGCGGACAGGCGCACCCGGCCCATCCGCGGCTTGCCTTGGGCCTCGCGGAGCTCAGGCGATTCGACACCATGATCGATGGCGTTACGGACCAGATGTACGAGCGGATCGGCCAGTGCTTCGACCAGGTTGCGGTCCAGTTCGGTATCGGCGCCGATCAACTCCAGATCAACTTCCTTCTGCAGCGAGCGGGCAACGTCGCGGGCGACTTTCGGGAAGCGCGAGAACACCTTGCCGACCGGTTGCATGCGGGTGCGCATCACCGCTGATTGCAGGCGTGCGGTGGCGATATCCAACGTCGATACCGCGCGGTCCAACTCTTCGTCCTTCAGGCGCATGCGCAAGGTCTTGAGCCGGTTGCGGGCCAGCACCAGTTCGCCGATCAGATTGACGATGGCATCCAGGCGCTTGGTGTCCACGCGCACGGTGTGCTCGGGCTCGGCGGCTTTTGCTGCGGCGGGTTTGGCCGCGCCCGCAGTGGGGCGGGGTGCGACAGCGGGCGCGGCTGTTGGCTTGGGCTTGGGGGCGGTCGCAGGAATGGCCTGCACGGCGACAGCGCCGGGAGCGGCACCGCCATGCAGCTTGTCCAGCAGGGCTTCGAATTCGTCTTCGTCGATCAGCTCATCGCTGGCCTTTGCGGCTGCAATGGGCTGGGCGCCGGGCGTACCGTTTCCATGCAGCTGGTTCAGCAGGGCTTCGAATTCGTCTTCGCTGATCAGGTCGCTGTCACCCGCAGGTGCAGCGACTGGTTGCGCGGCTGCGACGACCGGTGCGGCGCCAACATCGAACTGCGCGATCAGCGCAGCAGGTGCGTGCTCCGGTTCGGTGCCCGAAGACACGGCGTCGAGCATGGCTTGCAGCCAGTCCAGCGATTGCTGGGCGGCATCGAAATGGTGCGCCAGCAGTTCGGCTTTGCCAGCCCGCGCCATGCCCAGGGTTTCTTCGGCAGCGTGGCACAGCTCCACCATCGGATGGATCGCCAGAAAACCGGCGCCACCTTTCAGCGTGTGGAAGCCACGGAATACGGCGTTGAGCTGGTCACTGTCGTGCGGTGCCTGTTCCAGCGTCACCAGCTGCTCGCCGAGGCGATCGAGGATCTCCTGCGCTTCGAGAATGAAGTCGGCGGCGATGTCGTCGGCAAAAGCACTCATGGCTTACAGCCCCAGGTCCGAGAGCAGGTCGTCGGCGTCCACCTGGGACACGGCGTGGCGGTCCAGGCCATTGACGGCCGGGCCAGCCAAGCCCTGGTTGCGTGCATCTTCTTCCGGCGGCGGCAGGCCGAGCGCGCCAAAGCCTTCATGCACGCGACGGACGATGCCGACCACGCGGCGGATGATCTGCCCGGTCAGGTCCTGGTAGCTCTGGGTCAGCGCTACTTCGGTGAGGTTGTGGCGGATGCGTTCGAGGATTTCACCCTGATCGGCATTGAGTCCATCCGCGCGCAGGCGTTCGGTCAGTGCGCGGCATTCCTCGGCCAGGTCCAGCGTGCGATGGGTGGCCTGCTCGGTCATCTGCACCACGTGGTCCAGGCGCGCGCAGGCATCATCCAGCTCGCCGGCTTCGCTGGGCACGCTGGGCAGTTCGCCCAGGGCCTGGCCCAGTTCGCGTGCGAGCCGGCCCAGTCCGGACATCATCGGCTGCGTGCGTAGGGCGGCCAGTGCGTCGATTTCCCGACGCCAGCCAGCCTCATCGCCACTTTCCAATGCTGCCAGTGCGTCCTGCAGGCGCTGCACCAGGGCTGATTTGTCGCTCAATGCTTCGCCGAGCTGGTTCATCAGGCGCTCGCTGCCAGGCGTTCGAAGATCTTGCCGAGCTTCTCTTCCAGCGTCTGCGCGGTGAACGGCTTGATGATGTAGCCGTTCACGCCGCTCTGTGCGGCCTCGATGATCTGCTCGCGCTTGGCTTCGGCGGTGACCATCAGTACCGGCAAGGTCTTGAGCTTGGCATCGTTGCGGATCGCCTTGAGCAATTCGATGCCGGTCATCACTGGCATATTCCAGTCGGTGACGACGAAGTCGAACGACTGCGTCTGCAGCATCGACAGCGCGGCATGCCCGTCCTCGGCTTCGGCGGTATTGGTGAAGCCCAGATCGCCGAGCAGGTTCTTGACGATGCGGCGCATCGTCGAGAAGTCGTCAACGATCAGGATGCGCATGTTCTTGTTCAAAAGACTTTCCTCTTCATGGTTCTTCGAGCCCGGCGTCGGCCGCCTCGAAAATCTTCAGTCGGCCACGCAGACGCAGCGTGGCCTGGCCGTGGATCTGACAGACGCGGGATTCGCTTACGCCCAATACCGCGCCGATTTCTTTCAGGTTCAATTCCTGCTCGTAGTACAGCGACAGCACCAGCTGCTCGCGCTCGGGCAATTGGCCGATGGCCTTGCCCAGCTCGGCGCCGAACTGGCTGCGCTCCAGCACCTGCTGCGGGTTGGGGCCGCCGGTGGTCGGGGTGTCCAGCTCGCCCTGGTCTTCGATGTGCGATTCCAGGCTCAGCACCTGGCCGCGCGAGGCGTCTTCGACCAGACGCATGTACTCGGGTAGCGGCAGCTCCATCGCCTCGGCTACTTCGCTGGCGCTGGCCGAACGGCCAGTGCTCTGCTCAAGGCGGCGAATGGTGGCGGCGGCGTCGCGGGCGCGCCGGTGCACCGAGCGCGGTACCCAGTCGCCGCGGCGGATTTCGTCGATCATCGAGCCGCGGATGCGGATCGAGGCATAGGTTTCGAACGAGGCACCCTGCTCAGCGTCATAGCTGCGCGAGGCCTCGATCAGCCCCATCATCCCGGCCTGGATCAGATCATCGACCTCGACGCTGGCGGGCAGGCGCGCGGCCAGGTGGTGGGCGATGCGACGTACCAGGTCGGCGTGGCGGGCAATGCAGTCATTGGCCGCGTTGCGCTGGACTTCACGGTATTGGGCGGCTGCATTGTTCATGCCTTCACCTTCTGCTGGATGATGCGTTCCAGGAAGAATTCAACGCCGCCGCGCGGGGCGGTTGGGGCTTGCCAGCGCGCGGTGCGACGGGCGATTTCGTTGATGGCCAGCGAGGCCGGTGCGGAAGGGTAGAGCTTGACCACCGGCTGCTGGCGTTGCACCGACAGGCGCAGCCAGTCGTCCTGCGGCACGCAGCCCAGGTAGTTCAGCGAAACATCGATCAGGAACTTCTCGCAGACCCGCACCAGCTTTTCGTACAGGGCGCGGCCTTCGTTCGGGTCGCGGACCATGTTGGCGACGACCTGGATGCGGTCCACGCCGCGCTCGCGCGAGAGGACCTTGATCAATGCGTAGGCATCGGTGATCGAGGCCGGTTCGTCGCAGACCACCACCACGGTGTCCTGGGCGGCCTGGCAGAAGGTCAGTACGCTGTCGGTGATGCCGGCGGCGGTGTCGATGATCATCACATCGAGCTCGCGCTCCAGCTCGGAGAACACGTTGACCAGGCCGACATGCTCGGCCGGCAGCAGCTCGGCCATGTGCCGACGGCCGGAGGCGGCGGGCACGACCAGCACGCCGTTCGGGCCTTCGATGATGACTTCTTCCAACGTGGCGCGCCCGGCGACCAGGTCGGCCAGGGTGTGCTTGGGCTGCAGGCCCAGCACCACGTCGATGTTGGCCAGGCCCAGGTCGGCGTCGAGCAGCAGGGTACGTTTGCCCATGCCTGCCAGTGCCACGGCCAGGTTGGCCGAGACATTGGTTTTACCTACACCGCCCTTGCCGCCAGTGACCGCGATGGTGCGTACCGGGCCGGCCGGTTCGTGCCGGGTTGCCGACAGCGGGAAGGTGTTGGTCAGCTTGGCGTACTCACGCGACTGCATTGTTCAACTCCGTGTTGCAGGGCATATCGGCCGCGCGGCGCAAATCTTCAAGGCGGAGTACAAGATTTGCGGCAGAGGCCCGATAAAGGTCTTCCGGAACGTCCTGGCCGTCGGTCACCCAGGTGATCGGCAGGCGGTGATCGACCGCCACCGACAGGGCCGAACCGAAGCGGCCGGTCTCGTCCAGCTTGGTCAGCACCACGCCCTGCGGGTTGGCGGCGCTGAAGCGGCGTACCACTTCGTCCATGTCCTGGAAGGCGGTGTTGGCCGGCAGTACCAGTAGGGTGCGGATCTGGCCGGCGGCGCGCAGCCACTGCAACTGGGCGGTGAGGGCGCGGTCGCGCTGGCCGAGGCCGGCGGTGTCGATCAGCACCAGCTTGTAGTCGGCCAGCTTCTGCAGCAGCTGGTTAAGGTCGGTGCCGCTATTGGCCTCGTGCACGGCGATGCCGAGCTGACGGCCGAAGCCGTACAGCTGCTCGCGGGCGCCGATGCGCTGGGTATCGGTGGTGACCAGGGCCACATCGCGCGCGGCATGGGCTTCGGCGAAGCGCGAGGCCAGCTTGGCGATGGTGGTGGTCTTGCCGGCACCGGTGGGGCCGACCAGGGCGATGACGCCACCGGTTTCCATCGGGTCGACCGGGGCGATCGGCAGCTTCTTGGAGATCAGGCCCAGCATCAGCCCGCGGGCGCGGCTGGGGTCGATGTCGGCCGGGATCTGGGTGGCGACGTCGCGGGCCAGGCCGGCGTCGAAACCGTATTCGTCCATCAGGTCCAGCGCATTGGCGCGCACCGCGCTGCCACGCAGGCGTTCATCGGTGAAGCGGTTCATCTCGCGCTCGATCAGGTGGCGCATGCCGGCCACTTCCTGACGCAGCTGGCTGAGCTGTTCGTCGTCGCGGGCGATGATCACCGGGGCGCTGGTCACTGCGCTCACCGGGGAGCTGGCCGCAACGGCCGCAGTTTCGGTGGTTTCAACAGCGCGGGTGACCGGCGCTTCCGCTGGCTGCGGGCTAGCGACGGCGGTGATGGCTGCTACCGCTGCGACCGGGGCTGCGATTGCCTCGATTGCGGGCGCGACTGCGACGGGTGCCACGGCGACCGGAACAGGGTTGAACACCGGTGCGACAGGAATCGCGGGGATGGCTGCGGCAATGGTCGGCTGCAGCAGCTCCGGCTCGGGCATCGGCGGATCGATGACGAAGCGCGCGCGTTCCATCGGTGCGGGCGGCTCGATGGTGACGGCGGCGATGGCGTCGGCAAAGCTGGCCTGCTGGGTGACCGCTGGTGCAACGGCCAGCGGAGCGACCGCAGCGGCGCTGCCGGCCGGACGGAAAGCCGGCACCACCGGCAGTTCGTCGGCACTGGCCGGCTGGGTGGCGAAGAAGGTCTGCGAGACCGGTGCGCGCGGAGCAACCGGTTCGACTTCGGCGGACTTGAGCAGGCCGGCGAAGCGGCTGCCCGGTGCCAGCTCGATGCTGTTGTCGATGGAGCGGCCGGTGGCGCCAACCGCCGAGCGCGCCAGTGCGGCGACGGCCGAGGTGGTGGCGGTGACCGGTTCCGGCTCCGGTGCCTTGCGGCGGGTCATCGCGGCCATGATGGCTTCCGCTGCACTGCGCGGCTTGGCCGGGGCCGGTGGGGCTGGACGGCTGGCTTCCAGCGCCTGCTTCACTGCGGTCTCGTCGTAGTGCGCGGCCGCCACGATCTCCACACCTTCCTCGATCCGACGGTTGGACAGGATCACGGCATCGGGGCCGTGTTCCTTGCGCACGAGGTTCATGGCGGTGCGCATGTCAGCGGCGACGAAACGTTTGATCTTCATGCTTTGGTACCGGGAGTGAGGCTGCGGCGAAGGAGTGGCGTTGGCGATGTCGAACATGGCGTGGCGGGCTCCTTCTTGCGGAATGGGTGCGGTGCAGCAGGTGTCTGGTTTCCGTCACCGGCATTGCGGCCGGTGTCGGTTTTCGGGCTGCCTCAGCTGATCGTGCCGACCAGCTTCAGGCGTTTGTCTTCCGGCACTTCGCTGTAGGCCAGGACCGACAGCGAAGGAACGCTGTGGCGGACCAGGCGCGCCAGCGCGGCGCGGACCGGGGCCGGTACCAGCACTACAGCCGGCTCGTTGCGGGCCTCCTGCTTGCCGACGCAATCGGCAAGGCTTTGATGGAGGCGTTCGGCGAGACCAGGTTCCAGTGCGGCGCCATTGCCTTGCGTGGACTCCTGCAAGACGCGTTCCAATTGCGGGTTGAGGGTGAAGACCGGCAGCTCCGGCGAGGAACCGGCGATTTCCTGGACGATGAAACGGCCAAGCGCACCGCGTACCGAAGCTGTAAGCGCGGCGGGGTCCTGGGTGACCGGTGCGGCTTCGACCAGCGCTTCGGCGATCTTGCGCAGCTGGCGGATCGGGATGCGTTCGATCAGCAGGTTCTGCAGCACGCGTGCCACGGTGGACAGCGGCAGCGCCTTGGGCGAGAGGTCTTCGGCCAGCTTGGGGGCGCTCTTGGCCAGGGTCGCCAGCAGCTGCTGGACTTCTTCATGGCCGAGCAGTTCCGGCGCGTGCTCGCGGATCAGGTGCGACAGGTGGGTGGCGACCACGGTGGCCGGATCGACCACCGTGTACCCCAGCGACTCGGCATGGGCGCGCTGATGCGGCTGGATCCAGGTGGCGTCCAGGCCGAACGCCGGATCCTTGCCGGCAATGCCTTCCAGCGTGCCCATGGCGCTGCCTGGGTCCAGTGCCAGTTCGCGGTCCGGATGGATGTCGGCGGTGCTGACCGGTACCCCATGGATCAGCAGGCGGTAATGGGTGGCCGGCAGTTCCAGGTTGTCGCGGATATGTACCGGCGGAATCAGGAAACCCAGATCCTGGGTGAGCTTTCGACGCACGCCCTTGATGCGCGTCATCAGCTCACCACCCTGGGCCTTGTCGACCAGTGGGATCAGCCGGTAGCCGACTTCCAGACCCAATGGATCGACCGGGCGCAGTTCGTCCCAGGTCAGTTCGGCGGTGGGGGCTGGCTGCGGCTGGCCGAGGGCGTTCAGGCCGCCTTCGTTGGCCGAGGTGTCATTGGCGGAGGTCTTGGCGGCAGCGCTGGTCTCGCGCTTCCACAGTTTCCAGGCGATGAAGCCCAGGATCGCGGCCAGGCTGAGGAAGGCCAGGTTCGGCATGCCCGGTACCAGGCCGACCAGGCCGATGATGCCGGCGGTGATGGCCAGTGCGCGGTATTGGCCAAACACCTGACCCATCATCGCCTCGCTCATATCCTGCGAGCGCGAGGCGCGGGTGACCAGCATGGCCACCGCGCTGGAGACCAGCAGCGCCGGCAGCTGTGCCACCAGACCGTCACCGATCGACAACAGCGTGTACGTGGCGGCGGCGTCGCCAAACGGCATGTCGTGCTGCAACACACCTACGGCGAGGCCGCCGAGCATGTTGATGAACAGAATCAGGATGCCGGCGATGGCGTCGCCACGGATGAACTTGCTGGCGCCGTCCATTGCACCGTAGAAGTCGGCTTCCTCGCGGACTTCTTCTCGGCGGACCTTGGCTTCCTCGCGCGTCAGCAAACCGGCGTTGAGGTCGGCGTCGATCGCCATCTGCTTGCCGGGCATGGCGTCCAGGATGAAGCGCGCGGTCACTTCCGACACGCGTCCGGCACCCTTGGTGATGACCACGAAGTTGATGATGGTCAGGATCGCGAACACCACGATGCCGACCGCGTAGTTGCCGCCGATGACGAACTCACCGAAGGCGGCGATCACCTTGCCGGCGGCTTCGTGGCCATCCTGGCCATTGAGCAGGATGACGCGGGTGGAGGCCACGTTCAGCGCCAGCCGCAGCATGGTGGTGACCAGCAGCACGATCGGGAAGATGGTGAAATCCAGTGGTCGCTTCACGTACACGACGGCCAGCAGCACCAGCATCGAGATCGCGATGTTCAGGGTGAACAGGGCATCCAGCACCGGTGGGGCCAGCGGCACCACCACCATTGCCAGCAAGGCCAGCACGATCAACGGCGCGCCCAGTCCATGCCGCAGCATGTCCAGCACGCGGCGTGCGGAGAAGCCCGAAGTCTGGGCGCTCATCGGGTGCCTCCCTTGCCGAATTCATCAATTTCGATGGGTGCCATCTGCGGCATCGGGCCAGTGCGCCATTGGCGCAGCTGGTAGACGTAGGACAGGACCAGGGCAACAGCCGAATACAGTCTCACGGGGATTTCCTTGCCGAGTTGGCTTTCCCGATACAAGGCGCGTGCCAAAGGCGGTGACGAGACCACGGCGACCTTGTTGCCGTCGGCTACCTGGCGGATGCGCAGGGCCAGTTCGTCGACGCCGCGGGCGACCACGGTGGGGGCACCCATGCGCCCGCTCTCGTACTTGAGGGCGACCGCGTAGTGGGTCGGATTGACCAGCACCACGTCGGCCGTGGGTACGGCCTCCATCATCCGGCGTTGCGACAGCTGCATCTGCATCTGCCGGATGCGGCCCTTCACCTCGGGGCTGCCCTCGCTTTCCTTCATCTCGCGGCGCAGCTCCTCGCGGGTCATCTTCAGCTTCCGCAGCCAGTTCCACTTCTGGTAGGGCGCGTCGATGGCGGCGAGCAGGGCCATGGCACCAGCGGTGGCCAACAGCAGCTTGAGGGTGAAACCCAGGCCGCGGCCGATGGCGCTTTCCAATGGCAGGTGCAGCAGCCCGCGCAGGCCATCGGCACCTTGCCAGATGCACAGGCCGGCGGCGGTGCCGACGAAGGCCACGCGCAGCATCGATTTGACCAGCTCGGCCAATGCTTCAGCGCCGACCAGGCGCTTTATCCCGGTCAATGGGTTCATGCGCTTCAGATCGGGCATCAACGCCTTGTTGGAGAACTGCAGCCCGCCCATCAAGGCCGGGGCAATCATGCCGGCCGCCAGGCACACCAGGAGCAGGGGGCTGAAGGCCAGCATCAGCTTGAGCAACATCCAGCCGGCGTGGCCGAACAAGGCGTTCGGAGTATTGAGCAGCCCGACCTCGGGCGACAGCGCAGCCTTCATCCACTGCCGGGCTGAGCTGCCCATCGAGCCGGCCATGGCATACAGTGCCAGCACGGCGGCGACGAACACCGCGGCGGTTGCCAGCTCGCGCGAGCGCGGGATATTGCCCTGCTCGCGGGCCTCGCGCAGGCGTTTTTCGGTGGGGAGTTCGGTTTTTTCCCCGGCCTGTTCGTTCTCGGACATTGCTCGGCGTGGAAGGAGGGTTCTTCCATGGCCGTGCAAAAATCATTCCAGAACGGTTTTGGTAGTGCCGCGCCAATAGCGGCGGGGGCTGTTTATAGCAACCGCCATTTTGTGAGCGCGCCAGCGCGGCACGCGCGGGAGAGACG
>NZ_JBRRDW010000078.1:0-13867 GCF_056759895.1 Stenotrophomonas sp. STEN038 | reverse complement strand
TGGCCGCTACCGCTATAGCCCTAGTGATGGGGGTTGGCCTCGCCTCCCCTGTGCACGTACAGGCAGCGGAATCCGGTGTTTCAGCAGCACCGTCTATACATTATGCGAAATTGCATATCGCCGGGTCAGCTGGATCTGGCTCTGGATCACTTCTCACCTACCATCCCGGCCTCCTAAGGATCAGGGGGAAATTGAGGCATGAGCGACACCTACAACCTGGACAGCCGTCCACCATGCTGGGAACCGGGAACGCAATGCCCGAACAGCTGTGCCAGTGACCACTATCGGCGCGTGATCGACAACCACGTCGCTCTAACAGGCCCGTGGGCTGGTTGGCGACTGGCAGGACGAGATCTGGTCGCCCCAAGCGGCGAAAGGATCCCAGAACGCAGGCTACGCGGCCTGCTATGGCATGCCAATGCAGCTGATTTACGTGACGCGACACGGAAACGGAACGCTGCACGAAAAGCACGTCAGCAGTCGTTGGTGAAGGTCGTTGTCGTGGATCTGGGCGAATGGCGGGAACGCCACTTCGGAACGCGGGCTGGGTAAGGGCGTCAACGCAGGGGCGACGCCCCTGCACCCCCTACTTGCAAGCGTTATGGACGGCGTTGTCATAGGCACTGGAAAGCGCAAAAGAGCGCCTGGTGCCTGCTGCGTTGTAAACAACCTCTCGTTGCCGCTTCGCACTCTCGCAAGCGTAGCTCGAGCCCGTAGTGCGGATCGTCGCTCCTGTAGCGCGACCACCACCGCCTCCGCCAACAGAAGCAACGTACGGGCGCTGTGCTGCACGCCGGGCCGCAACTTCACGCTCCATCTGGGCAAGCCGAGCCCGTAGATACGGGTTGTCCTGATCCGGTACAGCCTCCCAAGCCTTGACTGCTGGACCGTTCGCGCAGGGATGGGACTGGTAAGAATCCGGCTTTCCACGCTCGACACACTTGTAGACCTGAAATGACCCTTGAGCGGCGGATGGCGGCGGCCGCTACGCCGGAGCTGGCTCCTTGGGTGGCCAGGTCGGCGGAGGATCGCCGAATTCCAAGCGTTCGTGCTGTGTTCTTGATGGCACCGGCGATTGTGCAGGCGTTCGAACCGGGTGAGCTCGCACAGTTGAAGGCTCCGATGTCGGTGGTTGTGGGTGAGATCGATGCGATTGCACCGCCCGCCAGCAACAGCAAGGTCATTGCCGAGGCGAAGGACAACGTGCAACTCCAGGTACTCCCATTGGTAGGCCACTACGACTTCCTTGCCGACTGCACGGAGCTGGGCCGTGAGCGTTTAGGAAAGCTGTGCGAAGTGACGGCCGACAAGCAGGATACGCATCAAACAACGATCCAGCAGGCCAGGTCGCTGTTCGATTCCGCGTTTCGGTAGAGGCACCGTTGGAGTTGCGTGGCGATGTCCGCTCGCAGCCAGAAGCGGACATGCTCCCGAATGATGGCTGGCTTCAAACCGAGACGATTCAGAATTCCGTCTACACAAAAATCCGCACACGCATCGTGCTCATTTTCCGCTCATCCCTGTACGGTCTGCTCGCCAAAGGCCAACCGTAAAGCTTCGGTGTCGCCGTTCAGCGCAGCACGCATGCGGCCCTCGTCCAAAGGGCGTACCACCCAGTCGACATCCCACTGGAAGCCATTACGTCTTGAAACCGGAATCGCCAGATACCAACTTGGCCCGGGCCCTACGCAGTACCAGAATGCATCGTCTGAGGCCTGTGCCATCCAGCGCGGTCCCGGTTGCTGCATGCCATCGAACCGTCCTTGCAGCTGCTTCACCACCCGTACCTCAGCTCCGGTGAAGGCAGCACCATCGCGCGACGGAAACCGCAGCCGCTCGAACGTTTCCTGGCGGGCAGCCCGCAACCGCTGCGGACCATTGAGTTGCGCAGCCGCCGCCAACACCGCTCCCAGTCCCAGCAATATCACCAATGCGCTCTTCACGACGTCCTGCCCGTACTACTAACGAAGTAGTCAATGATAGCGATCAGCTGCAGCAGGATGCTGCACTACGGCACCGGCAGGAAAACGTCGAGTAAGCCACCCGAGCAGGAAATCCGCAGCTGGATTGACCCTTGCCTTGCCCACTCAACTTGAATCACCCATTTCTTTCCAGGCAGCGTAGGCGTGCTCTGGGTCGCATGACGCCCTGCGGGCTGAAGTGGACTTCACATAGTTCTGAAAGATCTCTTTTTGAAGAAAAGGTGGAACACCTTTCGCCAACTGGACGGCATTGACCCTGCAGCTACGAAGTCAGTCGAAGTAGTAGAGGCGCGCCAAGACCGAGCGCACCTCCATGCCAGCATTACTTTGAGACCTGCTCCACCGCGGCAAGAATCACGTCCGCGACTTTCTGCGGCTGTGACAACTGGGGTACGTGGCTGGTGTTCAATGTGATGGTGGTCGCACCCAGTTTTTCTGCCAAGTCCTTCTGAAGGCCAGTGTCCAGCATGTGGTCCTGTTCACTGACCACATACCAGGTCGGATGCCTGGTCCATGCTGCCGCGCTGACCTGACCGGCAAAGTTGGCGCCGTTGGTTGGGTTCTGAGTAGCTGTCAGCAACTTGGCATCCGCCAACGGGAGATCCTGAGCCAGATTATGCTCAACGCCTTCGAGGGCCTGGTCGCTCACCGATCACTCTGATCGCATCCATCTCCGTGACAGTCGGGGCTGCTTCTTGAGGATTTGCCGCTGCCACTCTTGCGCAGCTGACCAGCAGAATGGCGCCTATCAATACCTGAGATCGCATCTATCAACCCCTAATAAAGTTTTCCCCAACTCGCGTTGCCCACGATCGGCCGCTTTCGACTGTGGTTGTCACCCTGCCTTACGCCGTCCTCGCACCTTGGATAGCTTGTTGCTAACCACAGCCTTCAGCTCTTCCGCCTGCTCCGGAACCAATGAAGGTTGCATTCTCTGGATCTTGGCGAAGTTCTTGCGCGCGCTTGCCAGTTCGAAACCGTAGTCCAAGGCCTTGATGGCGAGACCGCCAAGAAACAACCCAACGAACACCATCATCATCAGCTCAGCGCCCGAAGCTGTAGCGAGACCTCGGTAGCTCGATAGCAGCAACAGCATCGCAGCAGCAACCAGCAGGAAATACAGTCCGAAACCAACGACGATTCCGAACCACGCGTGTAGCGCCTTTGCATGACGTTCGTTCTTCCATCGAACCAAACCATCGCCCAGCTGAAAGAACTGCGCCGAGTGGCTCAAGGCCCACAGCGTATCTGCCGCTTGGGAGTTTGAAGCTACGTTGATGATGATCCGCGCCGGCAGGTACTCGCGGCAGTAGTGGCGAATCAAAACCTCGCACCAGAGATGATCACGCTTCGCGCGCTCGAAGTCCCAAAGCTGCAGGAATTCCTGCCTGGCTTTTGCTCGATCACTGTTGAGTGAGTAAAGGCCTTTGAACAGTACAAGCAACAGTACCGCCAGGACGACAATGATCTCGCCAGCCATACTGTGGCCGAAGCTTCCTGCTAACTTGAGTACAGGCTCTTGCACCTGCCCTCCTCGCCTTCACTGGCTGGATCCTCAATGAATCATAGCTGGGTTTTCAGGCTGCTTGGTCGCGGACGACTTGGCTAGCTACCCACTGCCGTCAGGCCATGGACGTGATCCGACATTCCTGGAGGTCGCAGGGGAGCCAGCAGATCGGCCGCTTCCCCGCCAGCGCAATCGGCTTGCCTTGGAGTGCCCATATCACTCACCAATATTCACGCAACAGGTGAGTATTGGTGCGTGCAATGCAGCAAGCCGATCAATAGATTCACGCACAGGATCATTCCCCGCCACATGAGGTCCGCGCAGCCGATCCAGCTGCGTCGCCCGAACCTGTCTATGTTCGTATACCCCGTCAGAGCCGAAGAGCAGTTGCCCAATCCGGTGATCCATTTGACGGACTGGCCAGAGATTGCCACTTCTAGTGCAAATCAGATGGAGAAGATCCTGGGTTCCGCACTGCGGTCAGAGATACGAAGAAGACTCCATGCCGGCATCGCAGTTCCCTTGCCGCGGACCAAGCCCAGCAGGGGCATCAACATCAATCTGTCGGCAGGCGAGTCACTCAAGGTGCTGGTGCACAATGAAATAGTGCGGAGCCGGATCACGCACGAGGCGCTGGCGCGGTCCCTGAGCATTCCCACACCATCTTTGAAACGGGCGCTGGACCTGCAACAACCGGCGGACGTGGACCTTCTTTCCAGCATGGTGGCAGCCTTGGGCAAGCGAATGGTCGCCTACATCTCCTAGTCTCGGGTTGTCCGCTGACCGGCGCGGATTGCCGGAACAGGCATCTGGCTGATGGGCGGTGGCGCTTACCGGCTGCTTTCAGACATGGTTTCGTAAGTATCCACGAGGTCGCTGGCAAAGCGCATGGAGACCGTCGTTCCGACACCTACATCGCTCTGCGCGCTGATACTTCCACCCGCGCGCACCAGCAGGTCGTGCACGACGGACAGACCAAGCCCGCTGCCTTGCCCCCGAGGCTTGGTGGTGAAGAAAGGCTCGAAAGCGCGCGCCAGCACCTCTGCCTCCATGCCCGTGCCGGTATCCGCCAGGTCCAACACAAAACGGCTGCCGTCCCTTCGTGCGCTCAGGATGAAGTCACCGCCGCCAGGCATCACATGATCTGCGTTCGCGGCCACATTGAGGACCATCAGGTCGAACTGCATCCGGTCGAAGAACACGGGCGGCAGATCATCATCCAGCTTGATATCAACGTTCACCCCCGGCCCCATCAACTGCCGCACCATCGGCAGGAGCAGCTTCAAGGCTTCGCCGGGATCGAACCACTCCTCAACCCCCTCCTCATGATGCACCAGGGACAGCAGCCGACGCGTCATCAGGTTGGCACGCGCCAGCGCCGCGTCCACGCCAATCAGGGACTCCCGCATCCTCGATCCATCATCGCTGCGTAGACCGCCCTGTACGTAGCCGCCTGCAACCGCCAGAACATTGCCGAAGTCATGGGCGACCCCACTTGCAAGCCTGCCGACTGCTTCCATCTTCTGTGCCTGGACCAGCTGTGCGAACGTCCTTTCGCGCTCGGCCATCTCTTCGGTCAGGCGTTGGTTGGCAACATCCAGCGCATCCCCGCGTTGCCTTGCCTCAAGAAAGCTCTCACGCAGCGCTGCCGAGCTTCGGTCAAGCACGATCGTGATCATCAGGAACATCGCGGTGCTGAACGCAGCGTCGCCGAGAAGCGCGGCCGCTTCACCCTGGTGGCCGATATCGACCCATATGCCTAGAAAGAACGCGACGGTGATGCACAGGAACATCAACCACAGCGCCAAGCGCCCGACAATCAGCGCCGCGATGGCCAGCCAGATCGCCAGTACGGGTTGATCGAAACGCTGCGCTCCAAAACCGGAGTTCAGGTATGCAGGGATCAAGGTCACACTGAAGATGCACAGCAGCACATACGCGGCGGCTTCAAACTTCCCCCTGCGAATGAGGAAGAAGCTCATTGCCGAAACGCAACTCACGGACAGGCTCAGCACCATGCTGGTCACTTCACCGGGCCGCCAGGGAATGTCCACCAGGAACGCCCGGTAACACCAAGCCGCCACTGGCAAGGCCGCCAGGAGAAAGGCGATCAGCTGGAGCATTGGCGCGTTGCGCCGATTGACCGGATCGGCGATGGGCACGTCGCGCAGCCATCCCAGCATGCCCTGCCATAGCCGCGGGCCAACGCCCCACACGCTTTTGGCTGGCATCGACAGTTTGTTCTCCATCCCTGATCTCTCCGCCCTTCTATCCGTCCGACAATAGGATGAAACACTTGCCAACGACTCTGCAAAGGGCGCGGGGCCGAAACGCAAGTGAAGTGCGCTGCTTACAGGAGCAGCAGATAGCCGACCCCGCGGACCGTGGTAAGCGGCAATTCGCTTCCGGTCGTAGCGTGGACCTTGCGCCGTAGGCGATGGATCAGCATTTCAAGGCGGTGCAGATCGAACTCCTCCCCTTCGCTGCCCAGATGCTGCAGGACGAGGTCCCGCGCCACCACACCTCCATTGGCCTCTTCCAGCATGAGCAGGAACAGGCGCTCGCCTTCAGACAAGGCCACCTCCGCTCCGGAAGGCGAACAGAGGCGCCAGCCCTGTGCGATCAAGCCCCATCCAGCCCTTGCTGGATCACGTGGAGCGGGCAACTGCGCCCCCGGCGAGGTCCGGCGCAGGACGCTGCGCACTGTGGCGACAAGCACGTCGATACCCACCGGCTTGGCGAGATAGGCATCCGCCCCCTCCTCCAGCCCGCGAACGTGGTCCTCCGAACCGCGCCGACCAGTCAGCATCACAATGCCGACATTCCCGAGCTTGCGCAGGTGCTGGGTGACCATGAAGCCGCTTTCGTCGGGCAGGCCGACATCCACGATGAACAGGTCATGGGAGCGGAAACTCAGCGTCCGGTACAAATCCATTGCACAGCCCACGCCATGGACGTCAAAACCCTCCTGTCGCAACCCCGGGACAAGGAAGTTCTCGCGCAGTTCGTCTTCGTCCTCGACGACCATCACGGACAGTTTCTTCGGTTGCTCCTGCATGCCGTCTCTACACGGTGACAAGCGCGCATGATCGCACCTGCCGTTGACCACGTCATTTCACCCCTAGCGCCGCGAGCTGCGGCGCAACGGTCATCAGCGTTGGCTGCGGTAATGCTCAACCCATTCCACGGACTGGGCGACGCCGCCAAACGGGAAGATATGCAGGCTTACGGTTCCATGTGCTTCCGTCAGCCCGCTGGCCAGGCGATCAACAAACCGATCCGGCCCTGCCGTTCCAAACAGCTTACCGATCGAGATGCCGTACTTGGACCAGATCGATGCGCTTGCACTGACGCCGCACATCGCCGCATAGCGTGCGAGCACCGCAACCCCTGCCGGGCCGGGCACACCCACGCGCACTGGGTGATTGATGCCGCGCTGGCGCAGCTCGGCCAGCCACGTCAATACGATGTCGGCATCAAACCCGAACTGGGTGACGATCAGTGGCTCCATGCCACGGCGCTCGATGCTGCGGCATTTGCGCCCAAGTACTTCCCAGCGCTGGCTCTCATCCATCACCGGGTGCCCTTCCGGATGCCCGCCCACGCCGATGCGCTTGATACCCGAGCGTTCGAACAAACCCGTTTCAATCAGCGAGGCGCTATCGGCAAACGGACCCTTGGGGCTTGCTGCGTCCCCGGCAATCACGAAGCAGCGCTCAACTCCGGCGGCATCAACTGCGCGGGTAATGAACGACTCCACCTCAGCGAGCGAGCTGAAGCGTCGTGCAGGTACATGCAGCATCGGTTCAAAGCCCAATCCGCGGACTGCCACGGCTGCGGCCAGCCGCGCTTCGTTGTCTTCACCCGGCAGGTAAGGAATGAAGACCGTCGAGCCGGACGCTATGCCGGCTGCTGCCACGGTCAATGCGGGAATGGCTTTGGCGCTCACTTCCAACGAGTAACCTACAGTGATGTCTTGCGCGGGCATGGGCATATCGGGATGATTCAAGGGTCTTACCGTCATGGATTTCAAGTGAGCGCCCCGGCTCTTGATCTTGCGGACGAGGTGCCGGTGAGCCGCTTGCTTGTGGTGTGCGTCAAGCAGCGGCAGTGGTCTGCATTCAACGACGCGGCTTGTTGTCGGCCGCCGCTCCAATGCTCGAAGCAGCCACCGCGGTTGAATGCCGAGCCAGTTCGATGAAAGCGCGCACGTAGTCGATGCTGGTGTCCGTTTCACGCGCACCGAGGAATATCTGCTTGGCGATGCCGCGTGCACCCAGCCGCACCGGCACCACATCCATCCTGCTTGCATACTCCTCAACCAACCAGCGCGGCAGTGCGGCCACGCCGCGGCCGCTGGCCACCATCTGCACCATGATGTCGGTGGTTTCGATGGCTTTGTGCCGCCGTGGCGTGACGCCGGCAGGCAACAGGAACTGGCTGTAAATGTCCAGCCGCTCGATGTCCACCGGATAGCTGATCAGCACCTCACGGGTCAGCTGCTGTGGCTTTACGTAGGTCGCCGAAGCCAGCGGATGGTCCTTGGCTACGACCAGCACCTGCTCGTAATCGAACACGGGCTCGAACTTCAGGCCTGGCTTGTACAAGGGATCGGGCGTGACCAGCAGGTCGATCTCGTAGCCGAACAATGCGCCGATTCCGCCGAACTGGAATTTCTGCCTGACATCCACGTCCACGTCCGGCCATGCCGCCAGATAGGGCGACACCACCTTGAGCAGCCATTGGTAGCAAGGATGGCATTCCATGCCGATGCGCAGCGCGCCGCGCTCACCCTGCGCGAACTGGCCCAGGCGCTCTTCGGCCAGGTCCAGCTGTGGCAACACCCGGTTCGCTACCGCCAACAGGTATTGCCCGGACTGGGTGAGCCGTAGGCTTCGGCCTTCGCGCAGCCAAATGTCCGTGCCCAGCTGCTGTTCGAGCTTGCGGATGCTGTGGCTAAGGGCCGACTGGGTCAGGTTCAACACGCCTGCAGCGGCGGTCAACGAGCCCTGCTTTTCGACCTGTTGGACGATGCTCAGATGGATGCGCTCAAGCATATGAATGAATTTTCTTCATGGAATGGTGAAATTAAACCATTTTACGTCATGGAAAACCGCAACTAGGATCGAACCTCAGCAGCAGCTCCATTCAGCTGGCTGACGATCCAGCCCCCAAGAAGGCAGAAATGACTCACCCTCCCCCACTTCGCGTCGTCGCGGTCTCCGGTGGGCTGCACCGCCCCTCCAAGGCCGCAGCCCTGGTCGAGCACCTGTCGAACCTGATTGCAGCCGAGGTTCACTGCGAAACCCAGCTTGTCGAGCTGGGCCAGCTCGCCCCGTACATGGCCGGCACCGTCAGGCGCAGCGAACTCCCCGATACGGTGGAACTCGGGCTGGCAGCAGTCGAGCAGGCGGATGTGCTGGTGGTGGCCACGCCGGTCTACCGCGGCTCGTACACGGGGCTGTTCAAACACTTCTTCGACTTTGTTGACCAGGACGCGCTGATCGACACGCCGGTTTTGTTGGCTGCCACAGGTGGCAGCGAGCGCCATGCGCTGATGATCGACCACCAGTTGCGACCACTTTTCAGCTTCTTCCAGGCGCGTACCTTGCCGCTGGGTGTGTACGCGACCGACAAGGATTTTGCCGGCCACAGGCTGGACAACGCGGACCTGATCCAGCGCGCCAGGCTGGCGGTCGAGCGCGCATTGCCGATGCTTGAGCTGACCCATCGCCCGACAACAAACGTCACCCGAAGCATCGTCGCAGCCTGAGAGCGATTCCTCCTGCCGAATCAGCACGACGCTGTGCAGGCCCTCATCCGCAGAACCTACGGTAGCGCCCCCATGAAAGAAAACTTTGAGTTCAGCATCAAGCGCATCAGCTTCGATGAAAACTACCAGCCATTGGACAGTACACGGCTGACGACCAACTTCGCCAACCTGGCCAGAGGCAATAGCCGCCAGGAGAACCTGCGCAATACGCTGAAGATGATCGACAACCGGTTCAACAGCCTTGCCGATTGGGACAACCCAATGGGCGACCGCTATGCCGTCGAGCTCGAGATCATCTCCGCCGAAATGGAGGTTTCCGGCGCAGGCCAGGCAGATGCGTTCCCGCTGATCGAGATACTGAAGACAACCATCGTAGACAGCCGGACCAAGGCGCGCATCGAAGGAATCGTGGGAAACAACTTCTCTTCCTACGTGCGTGACTACGATTTCAGCGTGCTGTTGCCGGACTACAACAGCACCCGGACCGCCTTTGCCGCACCGGATGATTTTGGCGACCTGCATGGGAAGCTGTTCAAGCACTTCGTCAACTCGCGTGCCTACAAAGCGAACTTCAGCAAGCGGCCGGTGATCTGCATCAGCGCGTCCAGCAGCAAGATCTACCACCGCACCGCCAACCAGCACCCGGCGCTGGGCGTGGAGTACCTGCAGAACGAGCTGTCCTCAACCGACCAGTACTTCGCGAAGATGGGGATGCAGGTCCGCTTCTTCATGCCGCCCGACAGCGTTGCGCCGTTGGCGTTCTACTTCTTCGGCGACCTGTTGGGCGACTACACCGACCTGGAACTGATCGGAACCATCAGCACGATGGAGACCTTCCAGAAGATCTACCGGCCCGAGATCTACAACGCCAACTCGGCGGCAGGAAGTGTCTATCAGCCGAGTTTGAAGCATCAGGACTACTCGCTGACAAAGATTGTCTACGACCGTGAGGAACGCAGTCAGTTGGCAATCAAACAGGGGCGCTTTACCGAAGAGAACTTCATCAAGCCTCACCGGCAGACGCTGGAACAGTGGGCCGCTGCCTGCGCGCTCTGATCACTCCAAGGAATTAGAAATAACCCGCCATGAAGAAATTGTTGCCTACCTCAACCGCTGGCAGCCTGCCAAAACCCGTTTGGCTTGCCCAGCCCGAGAAACTCTGGTCGCCATGGAAGCTGCAGGGCGAAGAATTGCTTGAAGGCAAGCAGGATGCGCTCTGCCTCTCGCTGCACGAACAGTTGCAGGCAGGTATCGACATCGTCAGTGATGGTGAGCAGACCCGCCAGCACTTCGTCACCACCTTCATCGAACACCTGGACGGCGTTGACTTCGAAAAGCGCGAGACCGTGCGGATCCGCAACCGTTACGACGCCAGCGTGCCAACTGTCGTAGGCGCTGTCAGCCGGCAGAAGCCGGTATTCGTCGAGGATGCCAGGTTCCTGCGCCAGCAGACCAAGCAGCCGATCAAATGGGCGCTGCCGGGCCCGATGACGATGATCGACACGCTCTACGACGACCATTACAAGAGCCGCGAAAAGCTGGCCTGGGAGTTCGCCAGGATCCTCAATCAGGAAGCCAAGGAACTGGAAGCAGCGGGCGTCGACATCATCCAGTTCGACGAACCCGCCTTCAACGTCTTCTTCGATGAAGTCAACGATTGGGGTGTTGCCGCCCTTGAGCGCGCGATTGAAGGACTCAAGTGCGAGACCGCGGTGCACATCTGCTACGGCTACGGCATCAAGGCCAATACCGACTGGAAGAAGACCCTGGGCTCGGAGTGGCGCCAGTACGAAGAGTCCTTCCCGAAACTGCAGCAATCCAACATCGACATCATCTCGCTGGAATGCCAGAACTCGCATGTGCCCATTGACCTGATCGAACTGGTACGTGGCAAGAAAGTGATGGTCGGCGCCATCGACGTGGCCAGCGACATCATCGAGACCCCTGAGGATGTAGCCACTACCCTGCGCAAGGCGCTGCAGTTCGTGGATGCAGACAAGCTCTATCCGTCAACCAATTGCGGGATGGCACCCCTGCCTCGCCACGTGGCCAGAGGCAAGTTGCATGCGCTCAGTGCAGGTGCCGAGATCGTTCGTCGCGAGCTGTTGGCCTGAGTTCTGTGGCCCGGGTGAGCATGCAGCGCGCTCGGGCTGTGAATTCGATAGCCGTCAGAAGCGAGTGTCGAGGTCTAGTCGAAATATCGATTGGACCGTAGAAACGCAATCTTCCGCCGCACCCGGTTATGAACCGCACGCACGCCGGTAGTGCATGGCGACTGCGCCGTTGTGAAGTGGCGTCGACGAGATCAGCTCCAATCGTCGCGTATTGTTCAACCCGCGCTGGTACAGAGTTGGCCCGTGCCCGGCGATCCTGGGGTGGACGAGAAACCTGTACTCGTCGATCAGATCGAGCCTGTCCAGCTCGGTAGCGAGCATGCCGCTACCGAGAAGCACCCCGGCCGAGGTGGCATCCTTGATTTTCCGCACGCTCGAGCGCAAGTCGCCGAAGAGGTGGTGGCTGTTGGTCCACGGGAAGCCCGTTCGCGTGGACGACACCACGTACTTCGACTTGGTCTCCAGCTTGAGCGCCCAGTCGCGCATCGCCGGCGTGGCCTCTTCATCGCCGCGAGCGACCGCCGGCCAATAGGCCTCCATCATCTCGTAGGTCACGCGCCCCCAAAGCATCGCCCCAGCATCGTCCATCAGACGACTGAAGAAAACGTGGGTCTCGTCGTCGGCGATTCCCTCCTGGTGGTCGACACAACCGTCGAGGGTGATGTTCAGGCAGAAGGTCAGAAGTCCCATGCGAGCTTGCTCAGAGTTGGGCGTTCCATTGGATTGTCGCTTGTCGACGGGTGCCTTGCAGCAAAGAACTGGTATCCATGCCGCGATCAGCCGGCGTATCCCGGCCATCTGCGTACGCCATGCAATGCAGCTCAGGGCACCACATTCGATTCCTTGGCTTATTGGGGCGCGCAATTATTGCCTTCTTCAAACCCCCACGTTCGCAGGATGTGTCTGTACTTTCGCCCTGCACTGCGCTGGCTCTGCTCTTTCAATCCTATCGTCACAAGACTCGGCTCACCCTTCGTGCTGGGACCTGTCAGCAGATTCGTCTCCCGGCCAATAAGCCTCTCTTCAAGTGGTACGCGCCGCCAAGCGGTGCCGTCCACCGACTGGTATTCGATATAGGGTGGTATCGAGGTTCGGCAGGGAATCATTACGGACAAGGCCAGATTTGCGCTAAGCCATTGATATTACGCAGGCACGTAGGTGGAGACTTAGTCGTCGCTGCTAAAAGTTGACGCCGCGCCTCACAAGGTTCTAGGTGGGTGCCTAGCGGCACCCACCTATTTGCCGGTCAATGGCCAGACGATAGCGTGGCGCCCGGCGTTCGATGCTTGCCTAAGCGATCGACCAGCGTCTCACTCGCGTCGTTGAGACCATAGACCTCGACAATCGCGCCATGCTCACGCAGCTTCATTACCACCCGGTCCAGAGCGTCCACGGCGGTCAGATCCCAGAAGTGCGCATCTTTCAGATCGATGATGACGTCCTTGGGAACATCTAGATAGTTGAAGCTGCTCACGAACTGGCCAGCGGAGGCGAAGAACACCTGTCCCTTGACCACATAGACGCTTGACTCTGCGTCTACCTGGGTCATCTCGATGGTGAGCATTTTGCCAACCTTCCGGGTGAAGAACACTGCTGACAGGACGACGCCTGTCAGGACGCCCTTGGCCAGGTCGTGTGTAGCCACGGTGACTAACACGGTGCCAATCATCACCACCGACGAGCTCTTCGGATGGATGGCCAATGCGTTGACAAAACCGGTAACCACTGACCGTGACACAAAGCGCATCAGCGAGCCCAGGCGCATAGCACCGGCAATCATTTGCAGCACGCCTGCCAAGATCGTCGCCGCGAACAAGTACTGGATGCCATGATCCTTAACCAGGGTGACCATCAACAAGGCCATGGCGCCGGTCGCGGCCGAGATCATGCCAGGGCGACCACCAGCGATGGCGGTGATGACTGCGATGCAGAACGAGGCATACAAGCCCACTTTGGGGTCGACGCCGGCGATGATGGAAAACGCGATTGCCTCGGGAATCAGGGCCAGTGCAACGACGATGATCGAGAAGAACCGGCACGTAGTTATCACGCCATTCGGGTGGAAACGTGAAACCATCTGGGGCTTTGCTGATCGAGATCGACATTTCGACCGGATCTCTCCAGCCACCCGTCCCACCAAGCTCAGAGTACCTCTTACCTTGCGCAGTCCGTGCAGCAACGATGACCTGCCCATCAGTGAGCCGGACTTCTTCCAACCATTTCACGCTTGCTCTGTCGCACCCCACAAGCGTCAATAAAGCTATAAACACCAATGGGAAGGCTGACCGTCGCGTGCGAAGAGCACTTGATGCAACTCGCTCTAATGAGAGCATGTTCTCGTCCTGCCTCGTCTTATAGGGGGATTCAGCTGTCAATCACAATGGAGTTCCCAGGATTTCCTAGACAGAGCTAGCCTCTGTTGGGGGTAGCATTGGGAGACAGTCATGTCTGCAGGCAAGATCACCAGCAAGACCCGGCAAGCCTACAAATT
>NZ_JBRRDW010000077.1:0-14400 GCF_056759895.1 Stenotrophomonas sp. STEN038 | reverse complement strand
CCCCTGCCCGTTCCTTGCCCCCCCCCGACCCACTTGTGGTGCCCCCCCGCCGGGGGGGCCCGCGGTTTCCCCCTAACCCCCTTCCCCGCCGGGGCCGCGCCACTACAACTGAATGCCTCCCCGCCAGCGCGACACTGCGTCGCACTTGCCCCCTGACATCGGCGGGCAAATAAGGGTAAAATGTCGCGCTTCCCCACATCTACCGGGCACGCCGATGCTGCGCATCCAGGCTGAAGCACTAACGTACGATGACGTTTCTCTCGTCCCCGCTCACTCCATCGTTCTGCCTAAGGACGTTGACCTCGGCACGCGGCTGACGCGCGACCTGCGGTTGAAGTTGCCGATTGTCTCGGCCGCCATGGACACCGTCACTGAAGCCCGCCTGGCCATCGCCATGGCCCAGATCGGTGGCATTGGCATCCTGCACAAGAACCTGACCGTCGAGCAGCAAGCTGCCGAAGTGGCCAAGGTCAAGAAGTTCGAATCCGGCGTCATCCGCGACCCGATCACCGTTGGTCCGGAAACCACGATCCGTGACGTGCTGGCCCTGACCCAGGCGCACAACATCTCTGGCGTGCCGGTGGTTGGCAGCGACGGCTTGCTGGCTGGCATCGTCACCCACCGTGACATGCGCTTCGAGACCGAGCTGGACGATCCGGTCCGCCACATCATGACCAAGAAGGATCGCCTGGTCACGGTGAAGGAAGGCGCGGCCTCGGACGAAGTCCTGTCGCTGCTGCACAAGAACCGCATCGAGAAAGTCCTGGTGGTCAACGACGCGTTCGAACTGCGCGGCCTGATCACGGTCAAGGACATCCAGAAGAAGAGCGACAACCCCAACGCTGCCAAGGACGCCGCAACGCGCCTGCTGGTTGGTGCTGCGGTCGGCGTTGGTGGTGACACCGACCGCCGGGTCGAGGCGCTGGTCGCCGCCGGCGTGGACGTGCTGGTGGTGGATACCGCGCACGGCCATTCGCAGGGCGTGCTGGACCGCGTGCGTTGGGTGAAGAAGAACTTCCCGAACGTGCAGGTCATCGGCGGCAACATCTGCACCGGCGACGCCGCACTGGCGCTGTTCGATTGCGGCGCCGATGCGGTCAAGGTCGGTATCGGCCCGGGCTCGATCTGCACCACGCGTGTGGTTGCTGGTGTTGGCGTGCCGCAGATCACCGCGGTCGACCTGGTTGCCGAAGCGCTGCAGGATCGCATCCCGCTGATCGCCGATGGTGGCATCCGTTACTCCGGCGATATCGGCAAGGCGTTGGCCGCTGGTGCGTCGACGGTGATGATCGGCGGCCTGCTCGCCGGTACCGAAGAATCGCCGGGCGAGACCGAGCTGTTCCAGGGCCGCTCCTACAAGAGCTACCGTGGCATGGGTTCGCTGGCTGCGATGGAGAAGGGTTCCAAGGACCGTTATTTCCAGGACGCTGCCACTGCCGACAAGCTGGTGCCGGAAGGCATCGAAGGCCGCGTGCCGTATCGCGGCCCGGTTGGCGGCATCATCCATCAGCTCATCGGTGGCCTGCGCGCGACCATGGGTTATGTGGGCTGCGCCACCATCGAAGAAATGCGCACCAAGCCGAGCTTCGTCAAGATCAGCGGTGCCGGCCAGCGTGAGAGCCACGTCCACGACGTGCAGATCACCAAAGAGCCGCCGAACTACCGCGCTTGATGCGGTAAGCAGAAGAGGAACGTGGACCTGGTCCCGTTCCTCTTTCTCTATCCGCCATTCGTTTTGCATCGACTCCCGTTTCCATTGATCACTTGCCGGGCTTTATGACCAACATCCATAACGACAAGATCCTCATCCTCGATTTCGGCGCACAGTACACGCAGCTGATCGCGCGCCGCATCCGCGAGTTCGGTGTGTACTGCGAAATCTGGGCATGGGACCACGATCCGGCCGAGATCGCCGCCTTTGGTGCCAAGGGCATCATCCTGTCCGGCGGCCCGGAAACCACCACGCTGCCCGGCGCGCCGGCTGCACCGCAGGAAGTGTTCGACAGCGGCCTGCCGCTGCTCGGCATCTGCTACGGCCTGCAGACCATGGCCAAGCAGTTGGGCGGCGGCACCGAAGCCGCTGACCAGCGCGAGTTCGGCCATGCCGAAGTGAAGCTGCTCGGCAACGACGCGCTGCTGGGCGGCCTGTCCGACCACAACGGCGAGCCGCGCCTGGACGTGTGGATGAGCCACGGCGACCACGTCACCCACGTGCCGCCGGGCTTCGCCATCACAGCTGTGACCGACCGTATTCCGGTGGCCGCGATGGCCAACGAAGACAAGCGTTGGTACGGCGTGCAGTTCCACCCGGAAGTGACCCACACCAAGCAGGGCTCGGCGCTGCTGAAGCGTTTCGTCACCGACATCTGCGGCTGCGCCACGCTGTGGACCGCGGCCAACATCATCGACGACCAGATCGCCCGCGTACGTGAGCAGGTTGGCAGCGATGAAGTGATCCTCGGCCTGTCCGGCGGCGTTGACTCCTCGGTGGTCGCAGCGCTGCTGCACAAGGCCATCGGCGAGCAGCTGACCTGCGTGTTCGTCGACACCGGCCTGCTGCGCTTCCAGGAAGGCGACCAGGTCATGCAGATGATGGCCGAGAACATGGGCGTCAAGGTCGTGCGCGTCAACGCCGCCGACCGCTACTTCAAGGCACTGGAAGGCGTCAGCGATCCGGAAGCCAAGCGCAAGGTCATCGGCAACCTGTTCGTCGAGATCTTCGATGAAGAGTCGAACAAGCTCAGCAACGCCAAGTGGCTGGCCCAGGGCACGATCTATCCAGACGTAATCGAGTCGGCCGGCAGCAAGACCGGCAAGGCACACGTCATCAAGAGCCACCACAACGTGGGCGGCCTGCCGGAAGACATGAAGCTCAAGCTGGTCGAGCCGCTGCGCGAGCTGTTCAAGGACGAAGTGCGCCGCCTCGGCGTCGAACTCGGCCTGCCGCGTGCGATGGTCTATCGCCATCCGTTCCCGGGCCCGGGTCTGGGTGTGCGCATCCTCGGTGAAGTGAAGCGTGAGTACGCCGAACTGCTGGGCAAGGCCGATGCGATCTTCATCGAAGAACTGCGCGCTGCCGATCTGTACGACAAGACCAGCCAGGCCTTCGCCGTGTTCCTGCCGGTCAAGTCGGTGGGCGTGGTGGGCGATGCACGTGCGTATGAGTGGGTGATCGCACTGCGCGCAGTGGAGACCATCGACTTCATGACCGCGCATTGGGCGCACCTGCCGTACGACTTCCTCGGCCGCGTGTCCAATCGCATCATCAACGAGCTGCGTGGCGTGTCGCGCGTGGTCTACGACATCTCCGGCAAGCCGCCGGCGACGATCGAGTGGGAGTGAATTGACGTCCTTCGAGGACTATCGCCAGCTATCGAAAAACTGACGTAACGTGTTGATTTAGAAGAAAATACGTCGCACCAGCTATCGGTAGCTATCGCCGGCCAGCAGAAAAAGTTGACGGTAGAGCTGACGGTAAAAATCGAGGCCGGATTAAGACACTCTCGTTCACTATTCAGACTTTTACCGTCTTTGACGGTAAAAGCCTTCTCGGGAAAGCTTGTTTTATGGGGCTTTCCGGGCATCAGCAGGTCTCCAAGTCCCTGACGGTAAAACCTGACGGTAAATCCGTCACATGCCGGAGGAAACCTCGATGCTGACCGACGCTGCACTACGCAATTTCAAACCTAAGTCCAAGATTTATAAGGCTTCTGACCGAGACGGGATGTACGTGACGGTATCGCCTGGCGGAACGATCACGTTCCGCTACGACTACCGGCTCCACGGCCGCCGCGAGACGCTGACCCTCGGACGCTATGGCCCTGGTGGCATCTCGCTGGCAATGGCGCGCGAACTGCTGCTGGACGCGCGCAAAGCCGTTCTCAAGGGTGTCTCGCCCGCGCTGGAGAAGCAGCGTGAGAAACGCCGGGTGGTCGCCATCAAGACCTTCGGCGCGGTGATGGAGACGTGGCTGGCCAACGCAAGGCTGGCCGACAGCACCCGCGCCATGCGCAAGCACATCATCGACCGGGACATCCTGCCGGTCTTCCAGAATCGCCTGCTCACCGAAATCCAGGCCGAAGACCTGCGGGCCTTGTGCAACAAGGTCAAGGAGCGTGGGGCGCCGGCCACGGCGGTACAGATTCGGGACATCGTGAAGCAGGTCTACATCTACGCCATCGCCCACGGTGAGAAGGTGGACAACCCCGCCGACAGCGTGGGCGCGGCCTCGATCGCCACCTTTGTGCCGAAAGATCGCGCCTTGTCGCCGCTGGAGATTCGGCTGTTCATGCAGCAGATGGAATCGGTGGCGACCTATCCGACCATCAAGCTGGCGCTGCGCTTGATCCTGCTGACGCTGGTACGCAAGAGCGAACTGATCCACGCCACCTGGGATGAGGTCGATTTCGAGAGCAAGACCTGGACGATTCCTAAGCAGCGGATGAAGGGGCGCAACCCGCACGTGGTCTATCTATCGCGCCAGACGCTCGACATCTTCGTGACGTTGCACGCCTGCGCGGCGGGATCAAGGTTCGTTTTTCCGTCTCGCTATGACGCAGAACGGTGCATGTCCAACGCTACTTTGAATCGCGTCACAGGGCTAGTAGTGGAGGCGGCAAAGACCAAGGGGCTGCCGCTGAAACCCTTCACCGTCCATGACCTGCGCCGGACCGGCTCGACACTGTTGAACGAAATCGGCTTCAACCGCGACTGGATCGAGAAGTGCCTGGCGCACGAGGACGGGCGTTCCTCGCGCTCGGTTTACAACAAGGCCGAGTACGCCGAGCAGCGGCGCCACATGCTGCAAGAGTGGGCCAACCTAGTCGATGCCTGGGGCGGTGGGCAGACCTACGTGCCGAAGCTGTTACCGGCGAACGTGGTGGTGCCGGCGTTGAGCGCGATAGCCTGAAACAGTGGCTTGGTTGTCACTTGACAACCAAGCCAATCATCCCCATACTGGAGATCATTGATGGCTCGTTCCCCTCATCCGAAGAAAGATGTCGAGGAAGCTCTCAGGCACGCCGAAGGGCAGGGCTGGCGCGTCGAAGTCGGCGGCAGCCACGCTTGGGGGCGGATGTATTGCCCTTACAACGATGAAGAATGTCGCTGCGGCGAGTTCTGCATCACCAGTGTATGGAGCACGCCGAAAAATCCCGGCAACCACGCGCGCTCCTTGCGGCGCGTCGTGGACAACTGCACCACGCACCGGCCGCAGCGCGACGCTGATGATGGTGCCAAGGAGTAGCGCGATGGAATACACCTTCACTCTGAAATATCAGCTCACGGATGCTGACCGCGACCCGGATGCACTGGTGGAGCGCCTGGGCGAAGCCGGCTGCGACGATGCCTTGGTCGGCATCGGGCAGCCGGGTCGGTTGGCGCTGGAGTTCACCCGCGAGGCAGCGGATGCGGACGAGGCCGTGCGTAGCGCGCTGGCCGATGTGCGCTGCGCCGCGCCGACCGCGCGATTGATCGAAGTAGCGCCGGATCTGGTGGGTCTGACTGACGTGGCCGACATTGTTGGCGTGTCGCGGCAGAACATGCGCAAGCTGATGCTGGCGCATCCGGGCAGCTTTCCGGCGCCGGTGCATGAGGGCAGCGCGTCGATCTGGCATTTGGCGGACGTATTGGCGTGGTTGCAGGCCAAGGGCAGCTACTCGCTGGCCAAAGACGTGTTTGAGGTGGCACGGGTGGCCTTGCAGGTCAACGTGGCGAAGGAGGGGCGGCGATTGCCGCGCTCGACATCCAAGGCACTGGAGGCTTTGATTGGATGAGCGCCGCTGCTTGGCCTTATGCCTCGCTCGAACCCGCCCGGACAGGGCGGGCTTTTCGTAGGTAGACATCCGGTTTCGACACGCCGGCGCGCGGAGCCTGCTTTCGTTCTTCGACCCAGGCTTCCACTTCTGCCAAGTCCCATACGACGCAGCGTGGCGTCAGGTTGAAGCGACGTGGGAACTCACCGCGACGCTCCATTTCGTAGATCGTCGTTTCGGCGAGGGGAACGATCTGCCGCAGTTCCTGCCGGCGAATGGTGCGACGGAAGGGAAGGACACTGCGCTTTGGAAATTGCGGCAAAGCCTCGTAGGCATCCGTGCCTGGCAAGGGGAGGCCGACATCGGTGCCGGCAGTATTGGGGGCTTGCGATAGCTGTTCCACCTCGGACTCCATGGTTCTGCTGCATGGAGACATGGTGAAGTTCAATACCTATCGGGACAACTTGCTGCGGCGTAGTGGAGCGGGTTCGATGTGGTATTTGGATGTTGCGTCCCGGCGTACCGCCGTCGGGTTCGCGGGCTGCGCCCCGCGCTTCGTGCCGAATCGCGGCCATCCGGCTTTGATCCCTGACGCCTTCGGCCCTGTTGGGCCTGCGCGCTGCGCTTGCTCAACGGCGGGTGTGTGCAGTGGGCGGGGTGTGGGCGGTCTTGCTGTTCCCTTCACCATATCACGGCGTTCTCGCCGTCAAGGGCGGCGCGCGCTTGTGCGCGCTTGCGTCCTGGCGGCCGTCTGCGACCCCTGACTGCTTGCGCTGCGCCGTGCTGGCGACGGTTCCGGGCAATTCCGCCCGAGCAACCGGAGCACGATCATGTCGCAACTGTCCTTTTCCTCGTTCGATGCCTCGCTGATGGTGCGTGATGCACAGGGCCGCTATCTGCTGGCGACGACTGACCAGATTCTGGAGGCCGCGCGCCAGGCTATCGAGCACAAGATGCAGCGCGGTGCGTCATTCATTTCGCCGGTGGCGGTCAAGGAGTACCTGCGCGCCAAGCTGGCTGGGTTCGAGCACGAGGTGTTCGCCGTGCTGTTCCTCGATACGCACCATTGCTTGATCGAGTATGCCGAGATGTTTCGAGGCACCATCGACAGCGCATCGGTGTATCCGCGCGAAGTGGTCAAGCAGGCGCTGCGGCTCAATGCGGCGGCGGTCATCGTTTCGCACAACCACCCGAGCGGGAATCCTGAGCCGAGCGCGGCCGACAGGGCACTGACCCAGCGGCTCAAGGAGGCGCTGGCACTGGTGGACGTTCGCATTCTGGATCACGTCATCGTCGCGGGCGGCAACACCGCGTCATTCGCCGAACGCGGCCTGATCTGACCAAGGGGGCTTCGGCCCCCTTTTTTGCTGCGTCCGGTGGCGCAACTCCGGCCCGCGCCGGCCTGCGCGGGCCTGCGCGGGCCTGCGCGCTTCGCTTGCCGAGAACCGGGGAACGTGAAGGTGCAAGGGAGGCGGTCTTGCTGTTCCCTTCATCGTGCCACGGCGTGCTCGCCGTCAAGGGCTGCGCGCCGATGGCGCTGGCGTCCTGGCGGCCGTCGTTGACCCCTGACTGCTTGCGCTGCGCCGTGCCCTGGAAGGGGTGGGCAATTCCGCCCGGCAACCTTTCAGGAGTTCACCATGAACTGCGCATTCATCACCGACGAGCAGCGCATCGTGCTGCTGGCCAATGGCCGCGAATCCTTGCTGAACCCGGACTTCGATCCGGCCCCCGTGGTCAAGCTGTTCACGCCGGATGCCGGCGCGACCTGGCTGCTGACCGAGATTGATCCCGATGACCACGACCACGCCTTTGGTCTTTGTGACCTGGGCCTGGGGATGCCGGAAATCGGCTGGGTCAGCCTGGGCGAACTGGCGACCGTGCGCGGCGGGCTGGGCCTGCCAATCGAACGCGACCTGTCTTTCCGGGCCGAAAAGCGGTTGAGCGCCTATGCGCGCGATGCGCGCCTGGCCGGGCGAATCGTTCAATGATTGCGCGGGGCGTCGCAAGATGCCCCGTTCAAGGTCTCAGCAGATCCGGCAGGCAGTCGGCGAATGCCGGCTGGATCTTGCTCACGGGCTTGGCCACGGTTTCATCGCCGGTGAGGACAGCCATCGTCATGCCGGTCATGGTCGTCAGACCGTTCGAGCTGCGCAGTACTTGCAGCGCAAGATCGACCGGGAAGCCGTCGGCACTACGCCGCAGCGGATGAATGCCGCCATGCACGAATGAGTTCATGCCGTGCCAGGTCACATCCTTGAAGTGCAACAGCATCTGGTGCGCGGCTGCCGGCGCGCCTTGTCCGACTCGCTTGCCGATCTGCTCAATCATTTCGCTGGCGCCAGGCAAGTTCTTGGCTGCCCGTTCGCTCTGCTGCGTCAGTGGCGCCAGCAACTTATCGATCGCTGCGTCGCTAGCTGCGTAGAGCAGCCACATTGCCCGTGTCAGGGCCTCGAACTGCAGGCGCATGAGGCCGACGGCAGACGTGGGCAGTCGCAGCGACATCAATGCTCGCATTGCCGCCGCATGTTCCATAGCGACCAAGCACATGCCGAGGGTTGATTCGCCGCGGGGCGATCCATCGAAATCGGCATCGCCCAGCAGTTCATCCAGCCGCTCGTGCAAGGTATTGGAACGGTGGAGCATGTGCTCCAACGGGTCGTTGTTGATGATGGTTTCCTCCATAGAGGGATGGTAGGACAGTCGTGCGTCCCCGGCCAAGCAGACATGGCCGGTCGCGCTGTCGTGCTTCGCATCGAGCCGCCTGCGGCGTCTCGCCCCTGATGGGCTTCCATCGTTCCCTCGCTCCGCTCGGCTGACGCCTCCGGCCCGGATTCCTAGATCCGGGCCTGCGCGCTTCGCTTGCCGTGCGGTCGGCGTGTTGAGGGGCCGTTGCCATGTCCAGCCGTCTCCCCTGACTTCATCACCTTCACCGCGACTGTAGCCCGCGCCCGTGTGCCGTCAAGGCGCGCAGGGCCGTGTCCTCGGCTGCGCCTGCGGGCCGCACCAACCCTGCGCTTGCCTCCTTGACGGCACCCGTTCGCGCGCTCCTGACCGTCGCGGGCGATGAACTCAGGAAAGACGGTGGCAACAAGGCCAACCGGGTTCCTCGTGCCGACCGCACCGAACAGCCGAAAGGCTGGGCTTCCGAATCTAGGAATCCGGTGTGCGGTGTGAACAGCAAACCCTTTTTTCTTTGTCAGGAGAAATGCCATGCAACTCGCATCCCGCTTCGCTTCCCGTTCCCCGGTGCTGCGTTCGGAACGCCCCTTGTCCGATGACCAAATCCGGGCCGTGGCCCCGTCCATCTTCGCGGACGCCCCGCACGAAAGCCGCTCCGAGCGGTACAGCTACATCCCCACCGCGACCGTGCTGCAAGAACTGCGCGGGGAAGGCTTCGAGCCGTTCATGGTGACGCAAACCCGCGTGCGTCACGACGACCGCCGCGACTACACCAAGCACATGATCCGGCTGCGCCACGCCAGCCAGATCAACGGCCGCGAGGCCAACGAAATCATCCTGCTGAACTCCCATGACGGCACCAGCAGCTACCAGATGCTGGCCGGGATGTTCCGCTTCGTTTGCAGCAATGGCCTTGTCTGCGGCGACACCGTGGCCGACGTGCGCGTTCCCCACAAGGGCGACGTAGCCGGGCACGTCATCGAAGGCGCTTACGAAGTCCTGCACGGCTTCGACCGGGCGCAGGAATCCCGCGATGCCATGCGCGCCATCACGCTGGACGCCGGGGAATCGGAAGTGTTCGCCCGCGCTGCGCTGGCGTTGAAGTACGACGAGGACAAGCCCGCGCCCATCACGGAATCGCAAATCCTAGTGCCGCGCCGCCATGACGACGACCGCCGCGACCTGTGGAGCGTGTTCAACCGCACGCAGGAGAACTTGACCAAAGGCGGCCTGTCCGCCCGCGCCGCGAATGGCCGCCGCCAGACCACCCGGCCCGTGCAGGGCATCGACCAAAGCGTGCGCCTCAATCGCGCCCTGTGGCTGCTGGCCGATGGTCTGCGTCAGTTGAAAGCCTGAATCCCCACGCGGCAGGGGCAGGCAGCAGCCCTTGCCGCTTCTCTCGCTGCTGCATCCCAACCGCTAGGAGTTATCACCATGGAGGCCGTACTCAAAACCGAAGCCGTCACCATCGAAGCCGCCGCCCCGCTGGAAATGGCCGACCCGTCCAAGAACCTGATTCTGGTTCCGCTCTCGCAGTTGCTGCCGCGCCGCTCCAAGCGCAACGCCCGCAAGATGCCGCGCCTGTCCATCCCCGAACTGGCCGCGAGCATTGCCCGCATCGGCCTGCTGCAAAACCTTATCGTCATCCTTGCCACCGATGGCGAGGCTTACGAAGTGGTGGCAGGCGACCGCCGCCTGACCGCCTTGAAGCTGCTGGCGAAGAAGAAGCGCATCCCCGCCGACTACGAAGTGCCGTGCCTGCTGGTGCCCGATGCGTCCGCTCGTACCGTCAGCCTCGCGGAAAACCTGATGCGCGAGCAGATGCACCCCGCCGACCAGTTCGAGGCGTTCGCCGCGCTGGTCAAGGAAGGCCGGCCCATCGAGGACATTGCCGCCGACTTCGGCGTGTCCCCGCTGGTGGTGCAGCGCCGCTTGAAGCTCGCCCACATCGCGCCGCGCCTGATGGCCGACTACCGCGCCGGAACCGTCACGCTGGAACAGTTGATGGCCTTGACCATCACCGACGACCACGCCGCGCAGGAAGCCGCGTTCTATGGTGCGCCGGAATGGCAGCGCAGCCCGCCCAAGCTGCGCGAGCGCCTGACCGAGCGCGAAATCGACGCCGCGCACGCGCTGGTGCGCTTCGTCGGGCTGGACACCTACCGGCAGGCAGGCGGCGGCATCCGCCGCGACCTGTTCGCAGAAGGCGCTGCCGGAACCTACCTCACCGATACCGCAGTGCTGGAAACGCTGGTGCGCGACAAGCTGGCAACGCTGGCCGAGGACGTGCGCGCCGAGGGCTGGGCGTGGGTGGAGGCCGTGCCGCATCTGGCCTACGAGGAACGGCAGGCGTTCCAGAACGCCCCGCGCCATCGCCGCGAGCCGACCACCCGCGAGGCCCGCCGCATCGCCTCGTTGGAAACCCGCCTCGAAAAGATCGACGCCGAACTGGAAGAAGCCTGCGACGCCGAGGACGAGGCCAAGGCCGAGAAGCTGGAACAGCGGCGCGATCAGGTGGTCGGGGAACTGCAAGACGCGGAGGACGCCTTACAAGGCTATGCGCCCGAGTTGCGCGAGGTGGCCGGTGCCATCGTCACCATCGACCGCAACGGCGAGGCCGTCATTCATCGCGGCCTGCTGCGCGAGGCCGAGGCCAAGGCGCTGCGCACGCTGGAAAAGCTGCGGCGCGGTTTCAGCAACACCGAAGGCGAAGCCGCCAACGACGAGCACGAGGACGCCGACGACGCGCCCAAGGCCGCGAGCCTGTCCGACCGGCTGGCGCAGCGGTTGAGCGCCCACCGCACGGCGGCGCTGCAAATCGAAGTCGCACGGCATCCGCACGTCGCGCTGGCCGCGCTGGTGCATGGCATGGTGCAGACCGTCTTGCAGCCCGACGCCTACGGCGATGGCCTGCCGCTCGGCGTGCGCCTCACGGCGCAAGACCGACTGGAAGGCATGGCCCCGGACTGGCCGGAATCGCCCGCTGCCGTGGCGCTGCGCGAACTGCAACAGGTGGCCGGTGAAGCCTTGCCGGAGGACAGCGCCGAACTGTTCGCCGCGCTGCTGGCGAAGCCGCAAGACGAACTGGTGCGGCTGCTGGCCGTGTGCGTGGCTTCCACGGTGGACGTGGTGACGCCTCGCGCCACGGCGCACCAGCCCGGCGGGGAACTGGCTCAGGCCGTGGGCCTCGACATGGCCGTATGGTGGAAGCCGACTGCAGAAGGCTACTTCAAGCACGTTTCCAAGGCCGTGATTCTGGATGCCGTGGGCGCGTTTGCACCGGAATCCGTCACCCGGCTGGCGAAACTCAAGAGGGCCGACATTGCCAGCGAGGCCGAGCGGCTGGCCGATGGCACGGGCTGGATGCCCGCCATCTTCAAGGCCGCAGGCCCGGAAGCTGCGCCGGAAGAATCGCAGGCGCAGGACGCCCCGGAGGATGCCGAGGGAATGGCGAATGAACCTGCCGAGGTACTGGCCGCTTGACCCGTGCAGAAGGCGAGCGCCCCGGCCTCGACCGGGGCGCTTCGCTGGAAGGAGAAGCCCCCGTGACCCGCACCACCACCACCAGCCGCCCACGCATGGCGGCGATCTACGCGACCGGCACGGTGCGCGCCCGCCGCTGGCACGGCGATGGCGACGTGCGCGGCTACCGCCCGCCCTCGGGCTGGACGGCCCGCGCCGACCTCACCGACATTCATCCCATCACGGGCCGCGCCTTGCCGCGTGCCGTGTGGTGGCTCATCGAGACGAAGGAATAACCGAGATCAGCCCCGCGCCCAGGCCGTTCCGCCCTGGGCGCGGGGAAACGCAAAATCCGGGCGCGGCAGAGGCCGCGCCCGGACTCATGCAAAGAAGGCGTCGAGCAAGGAAAGCACCCACGCCGGCTTCTCTTCGTGTGGGGAGTGGCCAGCGAAAGGCAGATTCGCCAGACGGGCACCTTGCACCCGGTCAGCCAGTTCGACGGCATGCTCGCGGGAGACCAGCGGGTCTTCGTCGCCCCGAATGACCAGCAAGTCGCAAGCAACCTTCCGGATAGGCTCTCCGGGGTAGCCATCTGAATCGGAAGCGAGCCACATTGCCACGAGCGCCGAGGCCAGCTTCTCGAAATCGGGTTCAGGGTTCTGTGCTTGGTAGCTGTCGAAACTCTGCGGGAACATCTCCTGCCAGCTCGCCGCCGTGACGCCCTCATAGATCGCACGGGTCGGATCATCTGCCGCCAGTGTCCAATGCGCACCGATCGTCACAAGCCTGTCGATTTTTACGGTATCGGTGGCCGCGAGCCGCAGCGCCGCGATGCCTCCATCGCTATGACCGATGACGTTGCATCGCTCTATGGCCAGATGCGCCAGCACCGCTGCCACGTCCTGCTCGATGCGCCGATAGGTCAGCGGCAGAGTGCCCAGTGTCGATTTACCCTGACCACGGCTGTCGATGCCTATCAGCCGATAGTTGTCGCCGAGGTGTGGCGCAACTGCATTGAAGGTCTCGATATTGCCGAAACCACCATGCAGGAACACCAGAGCAGGGCCATCCGGATTCCCTTGGACTTCGTAGTAGATGTTCGCGCCGTCTATTTCGACATGACGGCCGTCCTGATGGTTGAAAGATGGCATCTCGTTGTCCTGTTCTGAAAACTCGTTCACTGTCATGTTTCAGTCTACGGGACTTCTTTCTCTTGAACCTTGATGCAAATGTGCGTGTCGGCACAATGCGCCACCGGGCTTTCGGGCTGCGCCCCGTGCCGACTTCGCTGTCACGGCCATTCGGCTTCAATCCCTCACGCCTTCGCGCCTGCGGCGCTGCGCGCTTCGCTTGCCTCCAGGGGAAAGCCCTGCGGGCTATCCCCGCCGCGCGCAGCTTGGCGCCCCTCGATGCCGCCGAACCGGCAGCGCCGGCTCGGCCCGGCCAGCACCCCGCGCGATGGATGGCGCGCTGGCGAACACGCTGGCGCTTGCTGCGGCAGGTTGTGCAGGTGCGTGCCGTCGGCAACGCTGGTGGTTCCTGCCCATCACGTCACGAAGGACGGTTCACGGACAACCCGACCGGCATCGCTATGGAGCTTTCACGCCACGCCTCAAGACCATCGCCGCAAGGTGTGGTGGAGGCGTTCTCGCCTGTCGTTGCGGGGGTGACCTCGCTCGCGTCAGAGGGCGAGCCGGAGAAGCCTTCGGGCGGGGATGCCGAGTCGGCCCCATCTCCCTTCGGAGCGGTTCGACCCAAGGCGTCCTTGTCTCGTTGTGAATCCTGGCAGGGGCGCGGCTGCACCTCGGGCTTCATGGCTGCAACCGTCGGGCGAAAACAATTTCCCCTGCGCTGCGCGCATTCCTCGCGAGCCAAATTCTTTTCGCCTCCCGGCTCTCCACTGCGTTTCGACCGCAAGCGGTGCAGCCAGCCCGTCCCCCGCCGGCCGGATCACAACAAGGACGCGATGGGCGCGAACCTTGTTCAACCGAAAGGAGAAAACATCATGGCCACCATCGGCACCTTCACCGCAGACAAAGACGGCTTCACCGGCACGCTTCGCACCCTGACGCTGAACGTCAAGGTCAAGCTGGTTCCCAACGACAAGGGCAGCAGCGAGAACGCCCCCGACTTCCGGCTCCAGGCCGTCGGCCACGACATCGGTGCGGCGTGGAACAAGACCAGCGAGGCCGGGCGGGAATACAAGTCCGTTACCCTCGACGATCCTTCGTTCCCGGCTCCGGTCTATGCCCGCCTGATCGAAGGCGAGGACGACACGCACGACCTGATCTGGTCGCGCAGCAAACCCCAGGCGGCGTGACCGCCGCAGCGCCCCGTCCATTGCGGCGGGGCGCTGCGCTATCACTACGTCCCAAACCAGACCGAAATAGGCAGTGGTGAGTTCAACCCGTCAATGCAACATGATCAACAGTTGCACTGATAGGAGCGAACGATATGGCAAGGATGGGGCGGCCCGGCATGTCTCGAGCCCAGAAGCGAGATCTAT